>JBBSDR010000047.1:0-13426 GCA_038240465.1 Gemmatales bacterium | reverse complement strand
GGTGAAGGTGCCGCCCTGCAAGTCCGCCGCGCTGATCTTGCCGTCGCGCGCCTTCTGCGCCAGGCCGGCAATCGCGCGCTCGATGTCGGCGAAGCTTTTAAGCTCGCAATCGCGCACCACCGGCACCATCAAGCCGCGCTCGGTGCTGACCGCGACGCCGAGGTCGAAGAAGTGCTGATAAACAATCTCGTTGCCCTCGATTCGCGCATTGACGGCGGGGAAGCTCTTCAGCGCTTCGACGCACGCCTTGACGAAGAAGGACATGAAGCCCAGGCCGGTGCCGTGCTTCTTCTGAAACGATTCCTTGTACTTCGTCCGCAGCGTCATGACGGCCGACAGATCGACCTCGTTAAACGTCGTCAGGATGGCGGCGGTCTGCTGCGCCTCGACGAGGCGGGCGCCGATGCGCTGGCGAATGGCGCTCATCCGCTCGCGTGTCTCCCGCTCTCCCGACGGTCGCGCAGGTGACGGCGCGGGCGGCGCGGGTTTCTGGCGTTCGACGTAGGTAACGACGTCTTCCTTGAGGACACGGCCCTCGCGTCCGCTGCCGGTCAGTTGTTTGACATCGACGCCGGCATCCGCGGCCCGCTGTCGCGCGGCAGGCATCAGGACTGGTTCGGCAGGCGTTTTGGCCTCATTCTTCGGTGACGCGGGTTCCTTCTTCGGTGTCCCGGTCACACCGCCTGCCTCGATGCGGCCGACAACGGCGCCGATATTGACTTTCGTTCCTTCGGGGACGGTGATGCGCAGGATGCCGTCTTCGGGAGCGGGGACTTCCTGAGTGGCCTTGTCGGTCTCGAGTTCAAAGACGGGATCGCCGGTGCGGACGCTGTTGCCGTCCTTCTTGAGCCAGCGCGCCAGAACGCCTTCGCTGATCGACTCGCCGACCGGAGGCACCGTGATCTCGGCCATCAACTGATCTCCTATTTTTTCTTGCTTCCCGCAGTCTGCCGGCCTGGTGTCAGGAAGAAGGATGCGCCTCTGAAGAATGGTGTTGTCCCGGGGCCTTCAGAGATTGCTGTTATAACGACTTTTCCGCTTGCTGTATCCTGATCCGCCGTTCAACTGACTGCGCGGCCCGAAGTTCGTTCGAGTCAACTTTCCCGAAGGGAGCGTGTCGGCCGAGTCTCCTTGCTATCTATTCATCAGTCTACTATCATGAGGGAGCGAAAATGCGTTTCATTCCACCGCGCCCACACCACACAGAGTGTGGGATTTCCGTCCGAGGTGCGCGCCACGCTGCATCCACAAGAGAATTAGAGAAGCTCTATCCGCCGCGGACTCGGATCCTCGTGAGATTCCGCAACTCTGAACGGCAGACGGAACCTGGTAGAATGAAGGGATTCAAAACTCGTGAATTGGTGGATAGCCCTGGATTGATTCACCCGTACACTATCCCTGCCTTCTCCTTCCAGTTGGAGGGTCGGTCACCGTGTGGAATCTAAACCCTGCGGATTTGCTTCAGTTGAAGGGTGCAGGCGGAGAACGCTTCGGCCACTTCATGGACCGGCTGCTTCGCGCAGAGGCTTCATGCGGTGGGCTTGCGCAGTCTGAAATTGCGACTCAATTGAGAGTGAACATCCCGGACGGAGGCATTGATGCGGAAGTCAAGCGAGCCATTCCCCGGGACAAGACCGGGTGGTTTGCCGTTCCGACCTGCTGGCAATACACGACGACTGAAACGAAAAACTTACAGAAGGAGATCCATAAACCCTATGCCGAGAAACTAATCAAGGATGGGTACGGCTACCGCCTGTGCCTGCTGGGCGATCTGCCTCCGGTGACGGTTCAAGATTGGGAGGCTCAACTCAAAGTCGAGGTTCGAGCGATTAATCCGCAAGCGCCTGATCCCCGTGTGGTCCACGGAGGATATATGTTGGAGTGGACCGAGCGCTTTCCCGGGGTGGTCGCCTGGCTTCGCAACTCGCCGCAAGGAGTCTTTCACTGGGAAGCATGGGCAGAGAACCGTCGTGCCGTCACTCCCCATTATGTGCGGAATGGGGACTGGGATGGGGTGCGCGGCCAAATTCTCGATCATGTCCAGTTCGATCGTCCCTGTATCGGAGGAGATCCCTGTTTGTTCATCGGTGGAGCGGCAGGCGTCGGCAAGACCCGCCTTGTCTTTGAAAGCCTCGCTGAACTTCTTCAGTCCCCAGCGTTAGTTCTGATTGTCGAAGACGAGCAGGAAGCGAGACGCATCGGGACCTGGCTGGCCAACGCGGACCAGCAGTTTGCGATTCTCGTCGCCGATGAGTGCTCGCCTCAGGCTCGCTATTTCTTGAACGAAAACCTGCGCGGCCACTCCCATCGCGTTCGAGTGGTCAGCATTGATAACACGGGAGAACCGCTGGCGTCCGCCGTGGGAAGGGTATTGCTTTCCCCTGTGGATGCTTTGAAAAACGCGGCAGCCATCCTGGCGGCCAATTTTCTTCCTGTGCCGGAAGACCGTCGCCGGCAATATGCGGAACTCTCCCGGGGCTTCATCAGGCTGGCCGCCGACATGTGCGAACACGATGCGGAAATTGCCGCGGGGAATTTGACCGGCCTGCTGGGGTCCGTCGAGCGGTACGCTCGTCACCGTCTCGGTGTTCATCTTGGGATCATTGCTCCTCTGGCCCTGTTCCACAAGGTTGGCTTCCGGGATGATGTGGCAGGCGAACTGGAGGTCCTCTGTCAACTGACCGGATACTCGAAACAGCAGTTTCACGAGGCCGTCCGAGCCATCAGAGAGTCGCCGGGCTTTGTCGTTCAGGCAGGTCGCTACTGGTATGTCACCCCGGAGATCGTAGGAAGGATCCTGTTCAATGAGGCCTGGCAGCGCTGGGTGACTCCCGATCTAACAGGGTTCTTCAAGAGACTCCCGGAAGAGATGCACCAGCAACTTGTGGCCCGTGTTGCGACACACGGTCGAGAGGAGGTGCGCGACGAGGTGCGGACATTTTTTCGAGAGTGGTTCGGCCAGTTGAGCGCACTCGACCTGGCGGATTCGCACAAGACGGCCCTCGCCGCCGCCCTGGTGGAGACGTCTCCCGAAGACTTCCTTCCACAACTGCGGTCGGCGATTGAAACCGCCAGGCCCGGCCAACTTCAGCAAGTCCGGGGGTATGCTCCTGGCGGAGGCTGGGGTTCCCGCCGAACCCTCGTTTGGCTCTATGAACGGCTGGTATCTTTCCCGGAGTATTTCGTCGATTGCGAGGTAAGCCTGTTTCGGTTGGCGCTCGAAGAATCGGAGCCGCAAATCGGCAACAATGCAACAGCGATCTGGGCCAACCTCTTCAGCGTCCACCTTTCGGGAACTGCCACCCCTTTTGATCGGCGCTTGCCAATTCTGCGGAGACGAACGGGAAGTTCAATCGTTCCCGAGGCGCGGCTAGGCTTTGCTGCTCTGGAGAAAGCGCTGGAGGTGGCGATGCCCAAACTCGTCGCGCGGCAGCCCGGTGTCGCCGGCCGGCTTCGACCGGAGGATTGGCAGCCTGCGACCAGAGGTGAGGAACGGGCTTGCTATCGCGCTGCGCTGGATCTCTGCGGAGAGCGCTTGATTAGCGGTTTTCACGACGAACACCATCGGCTTGCCTTCCAGGTCCTGGTGGAAAGTCTCCCCCAGTTGCTGCACAGCGGTCTGGCCGATGACCTTCGCCGCCTTGTGACTCCGCAGAGTCTTACTGAAGAGGAAGCCCGGAAGTTGCTGCAAACGGTAGATCATTTTCTGGAACACGAGCAAATCAGCGGCCATGCACAGGTCAACGAACTCGTCGTTGCTTACCTCGCAAACGTTCGCGAGTGGAGCAACCTGTTCCGCCCCACCGATTTTATCGGCCGGCTGCGCAGCGTGTGCGCACGCTCCCCCTGGGATGAGCGATTCGCTCGGGACATCAGCAAAGACAAAGACGAGGTGGACGACCTGGCAGCGTCGATCGTTCGCCAACCTGCATTGCTCGCCGATCAACTCGACTGGCTGGCGAGTCCGGAAGCTCAGTCGGCTGAACGACTGGGCTTTGCCCTGGGCCGAATCGACGTCACCGGGAACTGTGGCCGAATGATCTTCGAGCATGCCATTATTCACAAGGCGGCGCCTCTCCTGCGCGGCTGCATTCGGGGACTGGTGTACGCGCAGCGGCCGCCAGGCGAGGACTTGCTTGCGCTGATGGCGAGACTGGAATCGCAGCATCCAGAACTGGCCCTCGATCTCCTGGGTTATGCAGGCAACAATTTCCATGCGTTCGATCGAATACTCCGGCTCGTCGATTCGCAATGCGTATCTCCCCGCTATCTGGCCCCTTTGGCCATGGGCCTTGGGGGGCGTGAATTGACCGCTGATGAAGTCAGTTGTCTGCTCCCCTACTTCACAAAGGCCGCCGTGTCGGGCGAGGTCGAGACAGCGCTTGCCGGAGTGCGATTTCTGGAAACGTACCTGCTGTTCGAGTCGCGCCATTCGGCGCAAACGTGTCTGGCATCCGCTGCCACTCAATCCCTGGCCTGGCAACTGGTCGAAAGCGTTTTGCCGTTTCTGACGGGACATAGCGGGGCCGAGTGGATTGAGATCCTCAATAAGCTGGCAGGGTTCGATTCCGATCGTGCTGCACGATTGCTGTCCCAGGCACTCCTTGTCGGCAAGATTGGTTTCAGAAAAGAGGCGGAGAGAGAACTGGGTCAACTTGCCCGCACTCGTCCTGAGAGTGTAATGAACGGCTTCGGTTCGGCCTTGCTCGATCCGGAACGCGGGTGGGGACTTCAAATTGACATTTGCCGCGACTTGATTGCGCGAATCCCTGCTGAGACGGTGCTCGCGTGGGTGCGCGAGCACGGCATGGAGGCTGCGCGAGCAATTGCCCGCCATTTGCCACTGTTCCATCTTGACGAACAGAGACTTCCTATCGTTCCCAAGGTTCTCGATACGATCCTTCGCGAATTCGACGACGATGAGGTTTTCGACAATTTCCGCGCAGGGGCGCAATCCGGTGAGGTCTGGTGGAGCAATGGAGGAGACCAGTTCCGACAAGCCGCGGAATTCGCCAACAAGTTCCTCAATCATCCAAACCGCCGAATTCGAGAGTGGGCGAAACACGAGATTAACTACCGCCAGCGCCTCGCCGAACGAGAAGACCAGGAACACGAAGAGCGGGTGTTGCGTGGGTGACACACTTTTTCAAACCCATGAGGGCGCGAAGGGGGCCATTGCACGAGGACGAATGTGGTCTGGCTTCCTTTCCTAACTGAGTATCCGAGTAAAGCTGAGGGAGACGAGCGGTGGGGATGGTCCCCGCCGCTTTCGGTCTTTGAACTGCACGGGATCGGGAGAGCGAGCAGTTTCAACTCGTGCAGGTGTTTGCAGTTGCGCTTTCGGTTCTCGACACCATTTCTGGGCGGCACCTTTTCTTGGTGACGGTCCTCATGTCAGGCGGACACTATTGTCGTTCTTATTCCCTTGTACAACCTTTGAGCCGGCATTCCCACCCAACAAGTGAAAAAACGTCTCTCCTCGGCTGGTTAGCCGCGACGCGGAGTCCTCGGAGCGGAGCGCGTCCAGCAGACGAGTCCAGACGACAGGAAACGAATTTTCCGTAGCATGAAAAGCGTCCGTTGTCGAGTTCCTGACTGGCCAGGACTGGACACCGTGCCGGCATCCGGGAGAAACGTCATGGCATCGAAACAGTCGCGAACCCTCGTTGTTGGATCGTCTATCTTCGTGGCGGTCATGGTCGTCATCACGGTGACCTTTGTGCTGGTCCGGCAGCCGGCCCACCAGGGCCGGTTCAAGGGAAATCTCGACGAATACCTGGCCATCAACAAGGAGCAACTCGATCGCGGCGCCTACCTCAAGGGCAAGATGGTCGTCATCTCGAAGCGCGAGATGCAGGTGGACGAGGAAGTCTATACCGCTCTGCCTGCCGAACTGCGGGCGGACAGCCCCGCCGAAGTGGGGACCGTGGTGGTCCTCAAATGGGGCGCCCAGGTGCGCGGCGTCTATTCGAGCAACGAGGCCTTCGCTCTCTGGCACACCTGCGAAGTGACGGTCATCGACAAGTCCATCTCCGCCATCGTCGGCCGTCAAAACTTCCGTGGCGGCGATCCCCCTGTCTCAACCACCGGCCGGGGAGACATCTACGGATCAAAGCCGATTCAGGATATTGTGGCGTACTTGACGACTCTACCCCGCGAGGGCGGAGCGGAAGCCGCGCCCATTCGCGACTGGATGGTCCTGTTCCGCTCCGACGATCCCGCCGTGTGGAACACCGACAGTCCCGGCGCCAAGTTCGCTGTCCCGTTGCGGCGCGTCCCTACCACCATCCGCTTTCTCCGCATGAAGCGCATCGACACCGGCGCGACGCTGATCCTGCCCATCAGTTACCAGCATCTGCTTCGTGAAGACAAGCCCGAGCTTACCGAGGCATGCTGGTGGAACGGCACGGCCGCGGATGCCTGGGGCGGCCGGCACCTGGGAGTGGCCCAGCCGAAGCCGACTCTGACGGACAGGGAGCGAGCGATCCTGGTTTCCAATCACAACTTTTTCACTGGCTCAGGCTTTGGCCACAAAATGGGCGTCAACGATCGACAGTACTGCTGCTGGCAAGGGCAGGAGGTCCCGCGAACCACCTTCGAGATTGCAGTGACTCCCAATCCGTTGACTGCGGCGGAAAAACGCTTCCTGATGAGCTACGACTCCGAGGAGGGAGCGCCGCCGAACGGCTGGACGGTCCTGTTCCGGTCCGACGACCCCTCCGTGTGGAATACCGATAGTCCCGGCCGTTCCTTCGCAGTCCCGGTCTGGCGGGCGCACAGCAAGGTGCGCCATCTGCGTCTCAAGCGGCTGGACACCGGCGAGGCGCTCATCGTGCCGATCGCGCGCGAGCAACTGGCCCGCCAGTCCCGGCTGCCGGGGGCGAAGGAGGTGCTCTGGAACGGCACGGCGGCCAAGGAATACGGCGGCTATCACCTGGGACTCATTCAGGGGCCAGCCATCCAGTGGCCCGAGGCCATTGCCGTCTCGAACCAGGGAGGCGCCTTCACCGGTTCGGGATTTGGACACAAGATTGGAGCCAATGACTGGCAGGATTATTGCTGGCAGGGCAAGGCGATTCCAAAGACGAGCTTCGAGGTGGCCGTCACCACCGATCCCTTGACCGCCGAAGAGAAGGGGACCCTGGCCGTTCCGGTGGTCCTCAAGAGGCCGCTGCCTCGTTTTCCGCCCGGGACACCGGTTGCCAATGCGCTCGCTCAGCCGGAGCCGCCGCCCAGGGTAGAAGGCAAGACGACCGTCGATCTCATCGGCTTGATCGATCAATCGAAAGATGTGGTCAACGGCCGCTGGCTGGTCGTCAAGGACGCGCTGCACTGCAACGATTTCAGCAATGTCCCGCGCATCCAATTTCCCTACCAGCCGCCGGAGGAATACGACTTCGTCGTCACCTTCTCACAGCCCATTCTGCGCAACGGCATCAGCCTGATCATACCCAATCCCCGGGGTGGGTCGTTTTTCTGGGCGCTGGGATACGCGGGCGGCTGGAGATACGGTCTTCATGGGCAGAACCTGAAGGACGAGGGGCTTACCATGCCGCTCGGGCTGAACAAGGCGCACACGACCGTGGTGCAGGTTCGCCGCAACGGAGTGAAGGCCCTCCTCGACGGCAAGGTGGTGATGGAACACAAGACCGACTTCCGCGACCTTGGCTGTGATAATTACCGCGAGATTCCCGATACGACGCTGCTCGCGGTGGCCTGCGACGATCCAACCGTGTTCCATTATGTTCGGGTGGTGGAGATTACCGGCGCCGGGAAGAAAGTTCGCTGAGCCGCCGAACGGAGCGGGCAATCCGCCAAGGACCGACGGCGAAATACCGGGTTGCCGCTTGCGGCTTGGCGGCCGTTAGCAGGGGGTCCGCCAAGGCGCAAGCGGCAAGAAAGACGGAGCGCATTCCACCGGTCGAGGCGCTCGTCGGCTACCGGCAATCGAAGGCGTGGTAGAATCGAGAGCAGATATTTCCAGAACTCCTAAAATACTCCCACCGCCACAGGACAGCGATCGATGGCCCGGCAGTGAGCATCCCAAGCGATTTCTTGGCGGACGAGGATTGACAATGCCTCACATTTTGCTGGTCGAAGACAGTCCCACCCAGGCCCAGTACGCCCAGTTGATCCTGGAGAGCGAAGGCTTCACCGTGGACACCGCCGCGAATGGCCGGGCCGCCATCGAACGGCTCAGCGACGGCACTTTCGACTTGATCCTGAGCGACGTGCTGATGCCGGACCTCTCCGGCTACGAACTGTGCCGTGCGGTCAAGACCGAACCGCGGACCCGGCACATTCCTGTCGTCCTGCTCACGCAACTCACTGACCCTATGGACATCCTGCGCGGACTGGAGTGCGGCGCGGATAACTTTATCACCAAGCCGTTCGAGGCCGCCTATCTCATTCGCCGGATCCGGAGCATCCTGGCCAACCGGAGTTCGCACGGGCCTGACGCTCAAGAGCCAGGGACCATCCTGTCCTTCCGCGGCACCGGCGTGACGATCACCACGGACAAGGAACAGATGCTGGACCTGCTGCTGGCGACCGTCGAGGACTATGTCCGCACCCGAGACAAGGAACGGACCGCCCGAGAAGCCCAGGCCGCCCTGGAGGCCCGCGCCGCGGAACTGGCCGAGACCGGCCGGCGCAAGGACCAGCATCTGGCCATGCTGGCGCACGAGTTGCGAAACCCGCTGGCTCCCTTGCTGACCAGTTTGCATGTCCTCCGTCAGGCGGGTGCGGATGCCAGGACGCGCGAGCAGTCCCTGGACCGGATGGAACGACAGGTGCTGTTCCTGAGCCGGCTGCTGGACGACCTACTCGATGCCTCGCGCGTGGCGCAGGGTAAACTGGCGCTGCGCCTGGAACTGGTGGACCTGGCCCGGCTCTTGCGCCAGGCGGCGGACGACCGCCGTTGCCTGCTGGAGCGGGCAGGCCTGTCGCTGACCGTGCGCACTCCGGATACGCCTGTCTGGCACCGGGGCGATCCGACGAGGTTGTCCCAGGTGTTCCACAATCTCCTCGACAACGCGGCCAAGTTCACCGGCAACAAGGGCCGCGTTACGGTCGAACTGACGATGGCCGGCCAGCAAGCCGTGGCGACCGTGGCCGACACCGGGCCGGGGATCGCGCCGGAAGTCCTGGCGCGACTGTTCCAGCCCTTCGCGCAGGGAGAACAGAGCCTGGATCGTCCCCAAGGAGGACTCGGCCTGGGTCTGTCCGTGGTCCGGGGACTTGTCGAAATGCACGGCGGAAATGTCGAGGCCGAGAGCGCGGGACCAGGTCAAGGAGCGAAGTTTACCGTCCGCCTGCCCCTGGAGTCGGAGCCGTACGCCCTGGCGAAAGAAGCCGATTCCGACTCCACCTTTCAGCCCAAACGGGACAAGCTGCGGGTGGTGGTGATCGAGGACAACCGCGACGCGGCCGACAGTCTTTGCATGCTTCTCCGGCTCATGGGTCACGAGGTCCGGGCCGCCTACAACGGTCCGGATGGAGTGGCAGCCGCGGTGGAATTCGCGCCGGACGCGGTCATCTCGGACATTGGCCTTCCCGGGCTGGATGGGTTTGGAGTCGCCCGTCAACTGCGGCTCAACCCGGTGACCGCGCGCGTCTATCTGCTCGCGCTGACGGGCTACAGCAGCGACGAGGATCGGCGTCTTTCCGTGCAGGCGGGATTCGATCGGTATCTGACAAAACCAGTCGCTCCCGAGATACTCCTTGAGTTGCTCGCCGCTCCCGGGAAGTGATCTCGACAGACCAGCCCCGAGCGCGAGCGAGGGGTGTTTCAAAGCAACCCACTCGCTTGCGCTTGGGGCTGGTCAGCGGCAAGAGGTTATTCCGCCGCGCGCACACGCAGCAGATAGACGCTGCCGTTGGCGTTTGCCGTCGCGAGGAAATGACCCGACGGATCGAACGCGATGGAGTGGATCGGACCTGGGAAAGTCCACGGCTCGCGATACGCCTTCAGTACCTTCCCGTCTGTTCGCCAGACCGCGACGCGCTTCTCGTCCTCGATGGTCGCGATCAGCGAACCATCCGGCGAAAAGACCAGACAGGATAGCTTCGCGTACTGCCCCTGGTTCCTCCCCAACTGCTGGCCCTTCAATGCGTCCCACAGTTCGATCTGTGACGTGGCCGTCACAAAAGCCACACGGGTCCCGTCCGGGGAGAAAGCTTGCATTACCTCCGTGGTTCCAGGAAAGACGCCGAGAGTAAAACGCTTTTTCTCCATCGGCGCATCTCCGTCAAGACGCTGGAGGTCCCAGATAACGGCCTCATCGGTCGAGCCCACGCCGACTTCATTCCCCATTTGTCGGGTAACGCCCAGTCGGCCGTCCGGCGACACCGCACCAAATGAGGTCTTCATCCGACCGTCACCGCGCTCCTTCCATCCCCCCGTCTCGAACTGATGGAACACGACCGGGCTTTGTGCAACAAGAGTGCAGAGCTTGCCGTCCTCATGGAACTGCGCCCTGAAGGCGTCCTCCGCGAAGCCTTTCTCGTGGATCAACTCGAGCGTCTGGGCGTTGCGAACTTCCATCACACCCCACAGCCGCTTTTTGCTCAGTCGCTTCTGGCTGGCCGTGCCACAGGCGACGAGCGTCTTGCCGTCCGGCGACAAGACGACCGAATGGAGGAAGCCCTGGAACACAGCCTCCTTCGCCTCGGCCGGCCGGTCGAGCGACTGCACGCGAATGAGCGAATCGTCGTCGATACTGGTGCGTGTCGCCAGGGTGCGAAGAGCGGTGGCCAGTTTCTTGCCATCGGCGGAGAAAGCCAGGTGGTGGACCTTGAAACCAGCGGTCTCAACGCCGTCGGCGGGAGCGCGGCTGAGGTCCCAGATACGAACGCCCCCGTCGCCGGCCGACGCCAGCACAGGGCCGGTGGGACTGAAGGCCAGCGACTGCGGGAAGCCCATGTGGCCTTTCAGGATCGCTGGCTTGCCTGGCCCCTCGGCGCCCATCTGCCAGACAAGGATTTCCGATTTGGACGCCGCGGCCAGCCGCTTGCCGTCCTGACTGAAGGTCAACAACCCCATGCCGGCCTTGAGTTGCTCGAATCGGCCGCGCTCGGTGGGCGTTTCGCCGTCGAGGCTCCAGACCCGCAAGACACTCGATCCCCAGGACTCCTTAGGATCGGTTCCGCTGATGGCGGCCAGGAGCCGGCCATCCGGACTCAGCGCCAGCGAACGGCACACGCCGAGGAACTCGCCCACGGTGCGTTCCTTGTCGGCCGGCGCGCCCAGGTTGCGCACGAACAGGGTGCAGCGCGTCTGGTCGTATGCGGCCCGCGCCAGCCACTTGCCCTGGTGGTTGAGCGTCTGGGGCAACGAAATGGCCGCACCGGGTTCAATCAGTTCCTCCGCCTCCCGATCGAGTCGCTTCGCGTTCCATTGCAGGACCCCGCTAAGATGAGTCAGGCCAAGGACAGACTTGCCGTCCGGGGAAAACGTCAGCGCCAGGAGAGTGTTGCCCTGAACCGTTTCGGGCGCCTTCAGCGTCCCCTCCTGGCGCGGGACAGCGCCGGCGAGGTCCCACACCTGAACGTCATTCCTCCAGGTCATCAGGAGGAGGCGTTTGCCGTCGGGGGACAGGGCCAGGGCCGAGGCCTGATAGGTGTCCTTCAGATAAGCTTCCTCGCGCAATGTGGCGGCATCCCAGACGCGCACTCCCTCAATACCGCTGCTGGCGAGCCGTCGGCCGTCGCCGCTCCAGACGACGAGGTTGACCGCTCCCCAGTGCCGGCCTCGTTCGTCGCCGAGCACCTGCGCCAGTTCGGCGGGCTGCCAGGGCAGTCGTCCCTTCCAGGGCGGAGGCTCGCGCGGCGGCACGATCGCCAATGGCACCTTGTCCGGCAAGTTGTCTGGAGGGTCTCTGGGCGGTGGTTTCTCGGCGGCATCCTTGGGGGGCGGTTTGTCCGGCGCTTCGGGTTTGCGCGGGTCGTCCGATGGATCGCCCTTCCGCGCTTGCTCCTCACGGCGATCCGCCTTCTCGTTCGATCCGGCAAAGGGGTTCCAGAGAAGGAACAGAACGACAGCGACAGCGAGAACAGCCACTCCCGCCGCGATCCCCCATCGTTTCCGCCGCTGGATGGTGCCGGGCTTGACTTCCTCCGTGAGTGAAGGAGAGATGCTTGGAGGGATCGTGTCGCCCTGTGGATTGGGCCATGAAGCAGTTCCCAATTCGGGCGCAGGGCTTGCCACGGCAAATTTCGCGAGAGCGTCCGCTACCTCATGCGGTTTCTGGGGACGTTCCGCCGGCTCCTTCCGCATCATCCGGCGGACGAGTGCGGCAAACTCCGGCGGGATGTCGGGCCGCAGCCGCTCCACCAACTCGGGTTCCTCGACAATGTGGCAGCGAAGCTTGTGGCGAAGGTCATCGCCCTTGAAGGGAGGCGACCCGGTCAGAAGGTGGTAGGCGGTGCAACCGAGGCTGTAGATGTCGGCCCGGATATCGACGCTGCTGGCGTCCGCGATCTGTTCGGGAGCGACGTAATCGGGCGTCCCCATCATGGAACCCTGTCGCGTCGCCTGGGGCGCATCGATCGGCGCGGCAAGTTGGCGCTGGCGGGCGAGTCCCAGGTCGAGCAGTTTCACCACTCCCTGCATCGATAGGAGCAAGTTCATCGGTTTGACGTCGCGATGGACCATGCCGCGCTCGCTGACGTGCTGCAGGGCCAGCGCCGCTTGCCGTACCCAGTCGCAGACGACAGGGATCGGCAGGGGATGTCCCTGGCCAATGCGCTGATGAAGGTCGGTCCCCTCGACGTACTCCATGACGAGGAAATAGCCGCTATCGAGCCGGCTCGCGTGATAGGCGCGGACGATGTTGGGATGATCGAGCGAGGCGGCGGCGCGAATCTCCTTGAGGAAGCGTTCAATGGCCTGATCGCTGTTGAGAACGTCCGGACGGATCAGCTTGAGGGCGACGGTGCGATTCATGGTGCGATCGAGGGCGCGAAACACCTGGCCCATGCCGCCTTCACCGATCTTCGCCTGAAGCAGGTACTGGCCAATGAAGAGTTCCTGGGTCTTGCCGCCGAGAATGCGGTTCACCTGGAAGGGGGTCAGCCAGCCGCGATCGAGGATGACCTTCCCCAGGGCCACAAGGGTGGCCGGCGCTGGCGTGACTCGACCCAGGGCTTCGAGTTGCGCTGGTTCCAGCAAGGCGTGCCGGCGCAGGACTTCGAGGACATCGGAGCAGGAGAGTACAGAGGTCATCAGACCGCCTCGGCGCAGGTGGGACGATGGTTGGCTTGTTACGCGATCCTATCAGCCAGACCGCGCCGAGACAACACTCAGCGTGTTTGTCAGTAACTCCTTGCGTGGGAGGGGTCCATCCTCGAAAATAGTACCTTTGGGAGATCGTGGCGGCTCACGTCTGGAGACTGTTACCGACCGGATTTACGTTCTGGGGCGAGG
>JBBSDR010000046.1:0-13448 GCA_038240465.1 Gemmatales bacterium | reverse complement strand
GCGAGAAACCTGGTTAGCTCCTTGCCGAGGCTGGCAATTTGCTTCAGCGTCATCCAGACGATCCTCCGTGGTGTTCCTTCCAGGAAACTGAGAACACGGAGGATCGTCTTTTTCTGCTCTATGACGCAATCCCAACTTCCTGCTCCACATGCATTTCCGTAGGATTCATTCAAGAAAGTGGCGCTGTCCAAATAGCCTGCCACGTCTGATTCGATTGTCGATCAAAATCTGGACACGCTCCGCTTGCTCAGGGTCTGCGAGATGTGACTTCCGGTTGCGGAAGTCATATCGGGATACCACGAGATCATCTATCTTTTCTGTGCTCGCCTCGAACAGGTTCACGACGACCAAAAGATCTGGCGCATCAAATTGCGGTCTCAGGTCGAAGTGCGGGACATCGACACGTCCGTGCAGTGGACATCCCGGCTGACATTTTCGCTTGGTTGGACGCTTTGCCGTTGTTCCGCAGGACAACCTCTTCCACAGCTGCCGCTGCCAGCGCTGAGGCCACCTCGTCCTATCTGCCCCCCACAGGATGTAGCCGACGATCACGTCGGGGATGTACACATGGGACGACCGCTGCTGCACGACTGCGACTCGAACCAATCCCACATAGACCTCCTGGACGCGGGAAGGGCGGCCACGTCCCGGAGGAACGCACGTGGGCCGGACCCGCCACCAATCGGACAGGATGAAGTCAGGGATCGCCATCGGAAAGGTGGGAGCGTCGGGCGCGACAGCCGATCCCGTCTGTTCCTCTGCCGATCGCCCATCCTGCAAAGTTGCGAGCAATCGCCCTCGTGCTCCCGGCTCATCCGCGGCTCTCTCCAGCTTCCGGCGCAAGTCCGCTTCCGACCACGGCGGCTGACAGTTCGAAGCATTCCACGCCATCATGACCGGCAGCGCTTGTTCGAGACTGAGCGCATAGTCCTTGATGAGGTAGAGCGCGGCGGTCCAGGTAGCTTTGTCGCCTCTCTTCCCTTACACGGCACGCAGCCTTTTCTTGAGTAGGGCCAAAACACGGCTCTGGACGTCGGTCAACTCGTCAGCGTGGATCACAGGGGCAGGGGCCGATGGCACGATCGACGGCATTTGCTCGAAGGAAATCGCCGCCGCAGGAATCTGTGCGGGGGACACACCCTTCTTGCCGAGGATCTTCTGGATGGCGTCGTCACCGGCTACCCAGCGCCGACCCGTCCAGACGTTGGTGTGGTACCCGAGCGTGTGGTGACGGCCTGGGAGCCGGAGGAAGTTGCCGAGCTTTGTTTTTTCGTTCAGAGAGGATTGTTTCGGGAATAGCTCCGGAGGCTCACTGAGCCCCAGTTCTGCCCAGTCTTGAATAAGCCACTTGCCGAGCGCGTAGACGATGGCCGTCGGCACAGGAGCGGTGAAGAAGAAGATGAGGTGGTAGCCGCCGCGGCCGTTGCTGCTCAGCAGCAGCGGCTTGAGCCCCAGTTTCTTCGCGCGCTTCTATAGCGCTATCGCTGCTGCACGGTTCCGGAGTTTCCGCTCCTTGTTGGGCGTGCCGTGATGGTCGAGGTCGATCCCCAGCCAGCGCGAGGTGTTCGTCGCGGAGGTCGAGTGCAGTCCGATCAAATCCGAAACAACCTTCGCCTGGTAGTGGCGAATGATGATGCTCAGGTCAAGCTTCCCCTTCCGGGTAATCGCCTTGCCCTTCGCTCGCTCATCGAGCGGCAGGTACTGTCCCCAGGCGTCAGTTCGATTCACCATTCGCTCCATCGTCCATTCTGCGAGAGCATGGGCGCTGGCAGCCCAGGCTGCATTGACAGCGGCATGTGATTTCTTCGGGGCGGTTTCGGCTGCGTCGCGCTTCATTGTGGGACCCCTTCTTTGAATCGACTGCAAACACTCCTGAAATGACTTTCACAAGTGAGCCGTCGCCTTCGATGGCCTGTCTATCTCGAAGCAACAGGCTCGCCTGCCGATCGCAAATCCGGACAGAGAGAAATAAACTCGCTCACACCTTATAGTTTACTGCCAATTGACATTGTAGACCAATTGGTATACCATTTCACTACCCGACAAGCAGGAGACATGAAGTGGCTCGACAGCGAACGAATCCACCCAAAAGGCGGGAACCGCCCGTCCAATTCCGGCCGGGCGTTGAGTTGATGCAACTTGTGCAGGCAATCGCCGCACTGCACGCTCTGGACATCAATGAGGCGTACAAACGGCTGGCCGCGCTGGCGGTGTCTGGGATGGACGTGCGTTACTACGCATTGATCGATGAAATGGCTGCGGCGATGTCCGGATCAAGTTCCTTCACCCGCTGTTGTTCACACATTCACACTTCACTCCAGACTGCGGGGAGGCTTCAGGACGAGATCCCGATGGACGAAAATACCCGGACTGCCTTCATTCTTTCAACGATTGAAGAGATCCGTACGTCGAAACTGCATTCAGCTTGTTCCTCGTTCCGTTCGCAAGATGCTGAAGTCGCAAGAGACACCCGGACAAGCGAGGCTCAACTAGAGGATCCGCCACGGAAAGGAACTCGCAGGGTCGTCCGGCGAGTCACCCAAGTTGAAGACCAACCGCCAACCGAACAGCTGGAGACCGAGTCAGAGCCACAGGGGCGAACAAAGGTACGTCCTCTGGAGCAATAGTGGGTCGCCCGACCGTGGATCGTCCCCACCAGGCTGAGGCGCGATCCTGCTCCGACATTGAAGCCCGAGGAGCATGGCCCCACAAGACGGGAGAGGGCTGGCCATGTAGGACCATACTCGCCAGGTGCAGGCCATGAACAATGAACAACCGAGTCCGCTGACGCACGCGCCAACGATCCCGACCTCTTCGACCCACGAGGACGGTGAAGAAGCTAATCGAACTAGCGGTGAGCAGCAACTTGATGAGCATTCGCACAATGACGCTGAAGGGGGTCAACAACAGCTCCTGCGTCAACTCATCGAGATGGTCTCGGAGGTTCGCGATTTGCTCATGCAGGAGCAAATCAGGGACTACTACTCTCTTGACGAGGTGGCCAGGATCCTGGGCAAGGCCGTCTGGACGGTGCGCGAGTGGTGTCGCCTGGGCCGGGTGCATGCGGAAAAGAAAAAGAGCGGGCGTGGGAGATCGCAGGAATGGGTGATCTCCCACACCGAACTGCTCCGCATCAGAAAAGATGGATTGCTCCCCTCACGCAAATACTGACCGGATTGCCTGCCGCTGCTGGTCGGGAAACAGATGGCGGTAGCGTTTCCGCATCTCCTCGGTCTGATGGCCTACCCACTCGTCGATCATGCGCTGATCGACGCCCTTGGCGGCGCAGTTCGAGACGAACGAGTGCCGCAGCACATGCCAGCCTTTCAGCACTTCCCATTTGCTCCCAGCGACGGTTCGCTTGTAGTGATCATTCGCCTCGTTGCGGGTTAGTGGGACAGTCTCGGTCCGATGCGCCTTGCTCCGTACGACATGGAGCTGGTGACAGAACAGAATCTGTCCGCCAGGATGTTGTCCGATCCAGTCCCGCAGAACCTGCTCCAGAAGCGGTGACAGCGGCACACGTCGATGTGTCCTCTTGCCCTGAGCGCGTTTCTTCTCATGGATGACGACCGAGCCGCCGTCGACGTCGCCGATCCTGGCGCGCATCATTTCGCTCCGCCGCGCCCCCGTGTGCGCGGCGAAGATGATCAGCGGAAAGAGAAACAGATGCCGGGCGTTCGCCTTCACGAGCGCCAGAAAGTCGCTGATCTGGGTCGCGTCAAGGAACAGGCAGTCCCAGAGTTGCTTGATCTCGACCGCGCTCAGACCGCCTCGCGCGATCTGCCGCTCGATTTCGTCCCAGGTCTGGAACGGCGGCTTCTGGGTCGTCTTTGGATACCGGAGTCCCTTGCCCGGGAATACGCCCTTGATCAAGCCGGCCGTCACGCCCCAGTTCCAGCAGGCCCGGAAGCTGGCCACCTCCTTCCGCAGAGTCACCGGACTGATCGGCTGGTTGAAGAACCCCTTGTCCTTCGCTCTCCGCTCGACGTGCTGTTGCAGATGATCCAGAGCCAGCGTCTGGATCGAAAAGTTGTCGCCGAGCGTCTCGACGAAGTGACCGAGGTGCATGCGGATCGTACCGAGAGAGTTTTTCTCGATCGTCCCCAGCGAGTGGGCGTTGAGGTAGCGTTCCTTCAGTTCGCTGAAGGATCGAACAGGTGGGAGTTTCGGCTTCTCGGCCTTCTTGCCGCCGGACAGAACGAAGGTGACGAAGTCAGCTTCGTCAGGCACGTCCAGGACTCCCTGCTCGATCAGCGACAGGGTGCGGTCGATGCTCCCTGCGATGGAGTCGGCTTCGCCTGCATCCTCGGTCTTGAGGCTGGCGGCGTATCGCCGGCTCTGGAAGTAAAAGATGACCCGAAACCGTTTGTTGCGTCGTTCGATGGTTGCCATACTGCCTCCGATGGTAACGGAACGGCAGCCTGCGAACCAGCGATGCAAACCCAACGCAAACCCTCAGACCTTCCCAAAACCTTCCCAAAACCAGGGAGGGAATGAAAAAAGGGTCCACGCCTGATTGACGTAAACCCTTTTCTCGCAAGGTGCCGAAGACAGGACTTGAACCTGCACTCCCTGTACGGGAACCAGGTCCTGAACCTGGCGCGTCTGCCAATTCCGCCACTTCGGCAAAGTTGCGTCATCTACCGATGATTCCTGTATCGTAGAAGGCCCTTCTGGACCCGTCAAGGGTGAGCCGATTTGACGAGGAAAGGTTTCTCTTGAACTCGACGTGGATGAGCGAGGGGCTGACGTTTCAGTGACCGATGATTGTCGAGCGGCCTTCGGAGCGACGTGAGGTTCAAGGGGGACTCCGTGGCCGAGTACGTCGGTCTGCGGACGCCGCGGCGATAGGGGACGATCGTGGTCGATTTCCCGGACCGACCCAAGACTTCCTGGCCGAGAGAAGGTTTCAGGAACTTTTCTCGGCCATCGATTGCTCTTGGCCAAGACCCCTCCTTCGGCTATAGCCCCGCCCGACCGCCGATCAGGCCGCCTTCGTTGCGCGACGGGGGCGCTCTCGTAGGGTGAGGGAGTAAAGCGATGGATTACCAATTGTCGTCCGGATGTCGCTGCAACCGTCTGGCTGCGGCCGCGTGGTTCTCGTTCGTGGGCGCGAGCCTGCTCCTTGCCGGCGCGGGACGGGCGAGGGCCGCGGATGCCGAGGTCCGCGACTTCTCCATCAAGGTGGATGGGAAGACCGCGGGTGAGTATCACATGACCATCCTCCACCAGGAAGACGGCACGACGTCCATGTCCGCGAAGTCTGACGTGCGCGTCACCGTGCTGTTGGTGACCGCCTACAGCTATTCGTATCACGGGCAGGAAGTGTGGAAGAGCGGCAAGCTGCAGCATTTTGAGAGCGCCGGCAAGGAAAACAGCAAGGCTTTCGCCGTCAGCGCCAATGCGGAAGGCGAGGGGCTGCGCGTCAAGGCCAATGGCCAGGAGAAAGTCATCCGGCCCGACGTCTGGACCAGCAGTTGCTGGCAACTCTCGGACACCGCCTTGCAAACCAAGGTCGTCTCCCTCATGGGCTGCGACAGCGGTCAGGTCACCACCGGCCACATCGAGTACGTTGGCTCCGAACGCATCAAGGTCGCCGGACAGGAGCAGGTCTGCGGACACTACCGCCTGATGCGGGACGTACCCTACGAACTGTGGTACGACGCCCAGAAACGCCTTGTCAAACAGGAGTGGGTCTCAAACCGCCACCGGACCGTCCTCGAACTGGTCAAGATCAGCCATTGATCTCTTAGCGATTTCCTGTTTACCTGAAAAAGGCTGGAGGGGGCGATGCCCGTAACGACTGTCCGCTGCGTTCAAGGCCTGTTGCCCCTTGTCCTGCTGCTCGCCCCGCTGACGGCGCGCGGACAGAAGGCCGCCCCCAGCGGAAAACCTCTGGGGCCAGGCCGCGCTTCCGCCGGTCAACCTCACGCCGGATCCGGGGAGGGAAGGGAAGGGGGAGTGGAACGTCCCGCCGGCGGCTGCTTCCGATCCCGCTCAGGCGGCGGCGACGCCGGCGCTGCCTGACTCATCCCAGCACTTCTTGCAACAGGCCCGGCTCGATTACACCTGGCTGGCTGGCGGCTGCGATCAGGGCTTACAAATCAATGACGTTGAGGCGTGTGCAACGCTGGCTTTTCCCCTTGCGGAAGGCTGGGCGCCGCTGCTGCTCACTCCCGGCGTGGCCGCCCACTTCTGGGACAGTCCGGCACCCCACGGAGGGGGAGGCGTCCCCGATTTGCCTTCGGACCTGTACGACGTTTCCCTGGAACTCGGCTGGCGTCCTCAGTTGGCGCGCTGGCTGTTCGCCGACCTGGCTGTCACGCCAGGCGTGTATAGCGATTTCAAGGACGGCGTTTCCGATGCCTTCAAGATGCGCGGGCGTGGATTGGCCATTATCGCCCTATCTCCGCAACTCCAATTCGTCGTCGGGGGACTGTACACCAACCGCAACGAAACCAAGTTCCTGCCCGCCGGAGGTGTGATCTGGAACCCCGATAAGGACACGCACCTGTCGCTGGTGTTCCCCCAGCCGAAGCTGTCTCGCCGGTTGGCAACGGCCGGCGAGGTCCAGTGGTGGGGCTACCTGTCCGGCGAGTTCGGGGGTGGCCGGTGGTCTGTCGAACGGGCGAGCGGCGAGACCGATTCCATCGACTATACGGACCTGAGGGTCAATCTGGGATTGGAGTCCGTGGTGAAGCAGGGGTTGAAAGCCCACATGGAAATTGGCTATGTATTTGATCGACGAGTGAATTTTGCCAGCGGCACGCCCGATTACAAGCCCCAAGATACGCTGATGCTCCGGGCAGGCCTCAGTTACTGAGGTGAGCCAAGGCGCCGTTCACGCCGGGTGAGTCGCGAAGGCGGAACCGCGGCGTGCAGCGAATCGATTTGGCCAAACGGGACCCCACTACCGCGGTCAATCCTGGTTCTGGCCGCTCGAGCGCTTGCGGAATCGTGCGATGTCGATCTTATCAGGAAACTTGCATCGACCGTTCGGAGCCTGCCCCCTTTGTCTTTCTTCAGTTTCTTTGTCTTTCTTCAGTTCCACCGGGCGGGATTCGGACCCGCAGGGTTCCGGGCGGGAAAAGTCCGGGCGGGAAAAGGTGTCGCGAACCGATGCTACGATTCTGTTTACTCGCAACATCGGTTCGCGACACCTTTGTTTCGCTATTCTCAAAAGCCGAGGGTGAACTGTTTCGCGGCGCCATCGAGAATCAGGAGTCCTTCGGAAAGAAGGTCAAGCCCGATCATGGCCTCGAAGCCGATAGGCGGGAGAGGCAGTTCCATGACCTCCCATTCCCCCTGACCCAGCATCGGCACCAAGCCTCCCCCCGGACCGTAGAGGTTTAAGCTGACCCTGTACTTGTTAACCGTGAGTCCACCAGACGCGGTTTGGCTGCTCACCTGTCCGCAAGGAGGGATGCCCAGCGCGGAAAACACCCGAGAGGCCACACCGGTCATGTCAGACCCGGTGTCAACCAGGGCCCGCACCCGCACAGGATGCGGAAGAGGAAGACCTATTGCCTGAAGAGTCCGGATATCGGTGGCTTCCAGCCAGAGAACCAGGTCGAGAGCCATTCCGGTGCGGCCGATCGGGAAAGTGAGGTGAGGCATGCTCATTGATACCGAGGGATGCGGACCGGAACCTCGCACGAGTGGATTGGCTGCACCAGGAATGCTTCGAGTCCCAACCGCTCCCGACCGGCGCGATAAGCATCTCGACTTGTGTCCCAGATCCCGATGACCACGTCGCCCTTGATAAGTACGCAGCGTCCTTCGTGTCCCTCGGCAAGCAGCCTCTGGACCTCACGCTTGAAGGTCTTCCACTCCGTCGCCAGGATGTGGTCGGCCGGCAAATCCGGCAAATCCCAGGGATGTATTCCGCCCACAGTCGCGTTCATAGCTCAGTCCTCGCTCGATACCTCGAGACGTTATTCGGGACTTTAACTGTTTCCTTCACCACGGACAAGGCAATCCGATCGACCAGCGGACTCAGGATGCGCCTCGCGCCGCCCGGCACAGCAGTTCGCTCGCCTCGTCGATCTCCTGTTCGGTGCTGAAGCGCCCGACCGTCAGCCGCAGCGCGCCCTTGCTCGTCTCCGGCGGAATCCCCATGGCGCACAGCACCGGCGATACCGTGAGGTTCCCCTCGTGACACGCGGAGCCGGTCGAGGCCGCGATGCCCGGCACCTTCTGCAATAACTCCGAGCCGATGTGTCCGAGGAAGTTCGCGTTCAGCGTGTTCGGCAGCCGCTTCTCGGGATGACCATTCAGGATGACTCGCTCTTGCAAACCCTCCTGCAAGCGTTGCCACAGACGATCGCGCAGTTGCCGCAAACGCTCCGTCGCGGCGGGAAGAGATTCCTTCGCCAGACGACAAGCCGTGCCGAGCGCGACGAGATACGGCACGTTCTCGGTTCCCGCACGTCGTCCGCCCTCGTGTCCCGCGCCGTGCAGACATGGCTCCAGCTTGACTCCGCGGCGGACATACAGCACGCCGACGCCCTTCGGGGCATACAGCTTGTGGCCGGCGACCGTCAGCAAATCGACACCCAGTTCGTTCACATCGACGGCGACCTTGCCCATCGACTGGGCGGCGTCGGTGTGCAACGGGACGCCGTACTCCTTGCACAGTTTGGCGATCTCGCGGATCGGCTGCAGAGTGCCGACCTCGTTGTTCGAGTGCATGATGCTGACCAGCGTCGCACCCTTGCCGAGTGCCTTCTTGACGTCGTCCGGGTTGACGAAGCCGTGACGATCGACCGGCAAGATGGTGAGGCGACAACCGAGACGTTCGAGGAACTTGCACGGCTGCAGCGTCGCCGGATGCTCGATGGCGCTGATGACGAGATGCAGGTGTTTCGCTCGCCCGAAGAGACGGCCGAAGAAGCCCTGCTTGACCGCGAAGACAACGCCCTTGAGTGCGTGGTTGCTCGCCTCGGTGCCACCGCCGGTGAAGACTACCTCGTCCGGCTGCGCTCCGAGCAGGTTGGCCACTTGCCCCCGCGCCGTCTCGACCGCGTCGTGGGTTGTCTTGCCGTAGGCGTGAGTGCTGGAGGGATTGCCGAAGTGTTCGCGGAGCCAGGGCAGCATGGCATCGATGACAGCCGGATCGAGCGGCGTCGTCGCGTTGTAGTCGAGGTAGATCGGTTTCATGGCACTTTGGCAAGACAAAAGGCGTGGTCGATATCGGGTGGAAGCCCGCACCGGCCACGCCTCACAAGGAGAGAACGCACGCCCGTCTCGAAGCTCAACCGGCCCGGTTACTCGTTCGCGACATCCTCGATCCATTCGCGGACGAGGTCGGGTTGTGATGGTTGACCCTCGAAGATTGGCGTACTGAATCGTATCATCCCGGCAGCGGGGGAGGGAATGGCAAATCGGGAAAAATGTGCCGAAAGTGCAAGTTACACAGTTGTTACTTGGCAGGCGCGCGCCGATCCGTCATGATAGAGTCTTCCGGGGAAGAAGGGACTTGCCCGTCGGAGGCTCGATTCATGTCAGCCGCTTCCCGCCTGTCAGCCGCGCTGCTGCTCTGTCTCGGCCCGGCTCTTCAGGCCGGCGAGGGATCGCTGGCCGAACAGGCGAACGACATTCTGACACGCCATTGTCACCAGTGCCACGGCCTCGCCGGCTCCAGCAAGGGCGGACTCGCCGCCATTCTGGACCGCGAACTGCTCGTCGCCCGCGGCCTCATCGTTCCTGGCCGGCCCGCTGAATCCGAACTCTATCGCAAGGTCAAGGGCGGTGAGATGCCGCCCCCCAGCAAGAAACCACGACCCGAGGCCGGCGCCGCCAATGTCCTGCGCGATTGGATCGCCGCCGGCGCGCCCGCCCTGCCCGGCGCGCCCCGCACCTTCGTCAGCCCCGGCGACATCGTTCGTCTCATCCGCGACGACATGCAGACGTTCCCCGCGCGCCAGCGCCGCTTCCTGCGCTATGTCTCGTTCACTCATCTGCACAACGCCGGCCGGCCCGTCGCCGATTTGCAGCTGACGGATCCCGCCCTGGCGAAGCTGGTCAACAGCCTGTCCTGGCATGCACGCATCACCCAGCCGGCGGCCATCGATCCGGCGAAGACTCTCTTTCGCCTCGACCTGCGCGACTATCGCTGGACCGCGCGCACCTGGGAACGCATCGTCGCCGTCTATCCCTATCGCCTGCCCGTTGTCGATCCGCTCGGCCGCGAGTGTGCCGAGGCGAGCGGCGCCGAGGTGTTTGTCGTTCGCGGCGACTGGCTGCTGGCCACCGCCTCGCGCGGCAAGCTCTACTACGATTTGCTCGAACTGCCCGCGAGTGATCGCGCGCTCGAAAGACTGCTGCAAGTCGATGTCGCCCGCGACTTGCAGGAAGAGACCACCCTGCGCGCCGGCTTCAACGGCTCCGGCGTCTCTCGCAATAACCGCGCCATCGAACGCCATGATGCCGTTCACGGCGCTCTCTGGCGCAGTCACGACTTCAGCGACAACAGCGGCCGCCAGAACATCTTCGAGAACCCGCTCGGACCCGTGGCGGGACGACACTCCTTCAAGCCCGCCGGCGGTGAGATCATCTTCAACTTGCCCAACGGCCTGCAAGGATACATGCTCGTTGACAGCACCGGAGGCCGCGTCGAGAAGGCGCCGGTCGAGATCGTCAGCGATCCGCTGCGGCCCGACAAGCAGGTCGAGGCTGGCCTGTCCTGCATGACCTGTCATGGCAGGGGGCTGATCCCCAAGGACGACCAGGTCCGCGCTCACGTCGAGAAGAACGCCGCTGCTTTTCCCGCCGCCGTCGTCGAGTCGGTTCGCAGCCTCTATCCGCCTGCCCGGCGTCTCCGCACCCTGCTCGACGCCGATACGAAGCGCTACCTGACCGCCCTCGAAGCGACCGGCGTCCCCACGGAGGGACCGGAGCCGGTCTCGACGCTGACCCTGCGCTACGAGGGCGTCGCCGACCTGGCGAGCGTGGCGGCCGAACTCGGCCTGCGCCCCGAGGAATTCACGCGGAAGTTGTCCTCTTCGCCGTCCCTGCTGCGTTTATTCGGCGCACTCCAGGCGCGCGCCGGCACTGTCCAGCGGCCGCTTCTGGAAGAACAGTTCCCGCGCATTGTCAGCCTGCTCGGGATCGGTAGACAATCCGTGGAAAAAACCGCCATTGTGCGCAAGCCGGAGGCGGAAACGTCGTTCGAGGGACACACCGATGCCGTGCGTTCCCTGGCTCTTTCAGCCGACGGCAAGCTCGCGCTTTCCGGCAGTCAGGACCACACACTGCGCCTGTGGGACACTGCGACGGGCCGCTTGGTGCGGACCTTCGCGGGACAGGACACGGTCAACTGCGTCGCTTTCTCGCCCGATGGCACACGGATCCTGTCTGCCGCCGACGATCGAACGGTGCGGCTGTGGGACATCAGCACGGGGAAGGAACTGTCCTGTCTGCGCGGCCATCTCGATCGGGTTCGCGCTGTCGTCTTCGCTCCGGATGGCAAGCGGGCCCTCTCGGCCGGACAGGATCGCACCCTGCGGCTGTGGGACCTCCAGCGCGGCGTCGAGATTCGCAGTTTCACCGGCCACACCGGGGCGGTGCTGTGTGTCGCGCTGGCGCCGGATGGCAAGACGGCGATTTCCGGCGGCGTCGATGGCACGCTGCGGTTGTGGGATGTTGAAACCGGCCGCGAGAAGGAGGGGCGGGACGCGCATCGCCGCGGCGTCCTCTGCGTTGCCTTCTCAGCCGACGGCAAACAGGCTGTCTCCGGCGGCGAGGACCGTACCGTCCGCGTTTGGCAGGTGGATGGCGTCCGTCCACTCCGTAGTATGACGGGACACGTCAATGCCCTTCTGAGCGTGCGCTTCGCCGAGGACGGCAAGCGGATCCTGTCCGCGAGCAGTCAGACCAACCGCGAGGACCGCTTTCTGCGCGTCTGGGACGGTGCCAGCGGTGAAGAAATCGCCGGCCGTGAGGGAAACGCTTCGGTGTGGTGTGCCGTCTTTACATCGGACGGCCAGTACGCCTTGACAGGTGGAACGGATCGCCGGCTGCAACGCTGGACCGTGCAAGCATCGGGTCGCTGATCGACCATTTCTCGATTCACAATGCTGATTTTCCCAAGAGGACATCACGATGAAGAGACGGAAACTGTACACCATTGGAGTCACGCTGCTGGCAGCGGGACTGCTCGCCGCCGGGTCAATGGTGATGATGCGGGCCGCGCAAGCCGAGGCCAAGAAGCGAGAGGCCGGCGATGCCATGAAGATGGCGACGAGCCGGATCGATCACGTCACCGTCTACCAGAACAACGCCCTGGTGACGCGCGAGGTCGATATCCCCGAAGGCGCCGGCACGATGGAGTTGATCGTGTCGCCGCTGCCGCCGCAGACGGTTGACACCTCGCTCTATTCCGAAGGCACCGAGGGATTGCGCGTGCTGACCACGCGCTTCCGTCTCCGTCCGGTGAAGGAGGACACGCGCGAGGAAGTCCGCAAGGCCGAGGCCCAGTTGAAGGATCTCCTCGAAAATGCCCAGCGGCTGACCTCCGAGGCGAAGACGATTGACGACAACCTCAAGATGATCACCAAGCTGGAAGGGTTCGCCTCGGCCAGCGCCGTCGCCGCCACCGAGAAGGGCAAACTCGATTCCGACCAGATCACGAACCTGTCCGATTACGTCATGAAGCAGCGCGGCGAGAAGGCGAAGGACCTCGTCGTCCTTCAGCAGAAACTGCAGCTGAATACCGAGCAGGTCGATTTCCTCCGCCGTCAGTTGCGCGAGTTGTCGGCCGGCACGAGCAAGGTCGAGCGCGACGCGATCATCATCGTGGACAAGGCGAACGCGGCCGCGGGCAAGATCAAGCTGAACTACCTGGTCGAGTCCGTTAGCTGGCGGCCGCAGTATCGCTTCCGCGCCGGCAAGGGCGAGAACGATCAGGTTCGCATCGAGTACCTGGCCGGCGTTGCCCAGCAGACCGGCGAGGAATGGAACAACGTCAAACTGAGCCTTTCGACCGCTCAGCCGATGCTCAACGCCGCTCCGCCCGAACTGAACTCCCTGGCCGTCGCGCTGATGCCGGCCGGTTCCGCGCCGAACCCTGGCTTCGGCCAGCAAGGCGGCCCGGCCCCGGGTTACCTCGGACAGTTCGGCGGCCGCGCGGGCGGCCGAGGCGGCAAGAGCGAGCCAGGCAGGCAGCCGGGAAACGCGATGGAACTTCAGACCGAACTGAAAAAGGCCAGCGAGGAACTGCGTCAGGAAGCGCGCGACAACTACGCCAAGAACAAGAGCAAGGACGCGGCCCGTTTCCTCAACGAGTCGGCCGCCATCGAACAGTCCAACGAGTTCCTCTGGGCCGACAAGGAAGACATCGTCAACCGCCGCAAGAAGCCCGGCGTCTCCGAGGGCCAGAGCGTCACCTATCACCTCACGAACAAGCTGTCCGTGCCGTCGCGTAACGAGGAGCAGGTGATCGAGGT
>JBBSDR010000045.1:0-13627 GCA_038240465.1 Gemmatales bacterium | reverse complement strand
AGTCAGGAAAGAGAGCGAGCCGCCGGGTATATCCCGGCGGGGATGAACTCCCTCGCTCGCTCGGACTCCTGACTCCTGACTCCTGACTCCTGGCTTTTCCCCTTCCTTTCCGGGTAGTCCCTCGTGCATAATTCAGGGGAAGTGGAGAAGACAGGCATGGCGCCACCGATTGTGGGTTCCAACGACAAGGGCTGACGATGTCTCACGAGACCGAACGCAACGCCCTGGCTCGGGCCGCCTCATACCTCAGCTACAAGGCGTTCGCCCGCTGGACCGCCTATGTCGCGGGGGTCGGCTCGGCGTTGTGCCTGGCTGTCCTGCTCGTCCTGCTGGCCCTGTTCGCCGACGTCGTCGTGCATCGCGGCCAACTGCCCGCGTTCCGCGACCTCGCCGCCGACGAACAAGCCCGGGTCCTCGACGAATGGTGGGACCTCAAGGAGCCGGAGCGGCTCCAGAAGCTGGCGCCTCTGAAACTCGCTGCCGAACGGAACGACATCCTCGTCAAGGCCAGCGAGGAGGAACTCACTTCGTCCGCTCGGAATGCGGATCGGCATCTGATCGGCGAGGCACTTTGGAAACTGCGGCTGGGGAAGCTGCTGGCCGACGCGGTTTCGGATGATGCGGCGAAAAAGGTCGAGGATCGCGAGGACGAGCCGAGCTTCGGCATTCTCAGCCTCGTCGCCCGCAGCGAGTTCCAGGGCCGGCTCTTCGCTCCCCTCATCAGCGGACTGGCCTCCTGGAACGAGTGGATGTGGTATTCTTCGTCGAGCGTGCCGATCTACTCGCCTTATGTCTTTGGCCTGTTTCTGCTGGCCCTCGCGGTCGCCTCTCTGCGAACCCTGCTGACGCTGCTGATGCACGAGATGGCGGCGCGGGCCTCGATCGAGGCCGCCACGCGCTTGCGCCGCGCCGTCTATCACCATACCTTCCGCCTCGGGACCCTCGCCTTTCGCGCCCTTGGCCCCTCCGAAGCCGTCACCGTCTTTGCGCGCCACGTCGAGGCGGTCCACGATTCGCTCTATCTGCGGATGACGAGTTGGTTCCGCGATCCGGTGCAGATCGCGATCCTG
The DNA here is from genome assembly GCA_038240465.1 of Gemmatales bacterium. Classification (GTDB taxonomy): domain Bacteria; phylum Planctomycetota; class Planctomycetia; order Gemmatales; family Gemmataceae; genus JBBRIK01. Next base: position 12,557 of record JBBSDR010000045.1, on the reverse strand, counting down.
ATCCTCTTCGCTCTGCTGGTCAACCTCGGCCTGTCGCTGGCCTTTTTGCTGTTCGCGCTGCTGGTCTGGGTGACGGGGTCGCAGATTGCCTCGTACTTCAAGCGCCAGGAACGGCTGGCCACGAACGACGCCTCGGAACGGCTGACGCTGATTCGCGAGAGCCTGATGATTATGCGGCTGATCAAGTGCTACATGATGGAACTGTTCAACCAGTCGCGCGTCGAACGGCAGTTGGCCGGGCATGCGAAAGCGCAGTTGGCGCGGTTCCGCGGCGAGGCGTTCTATCGGCCTCTGCTGGTCCTGCTCGGCTCCGCGGCCGCCTTCCTCCTTCTCTATGCGGCCGGGATTATTGTCTTGCAGGGCAAGGCCGGCGTCGCGAACCTGATTGCCATGACGACGAGCCTGCTGCTGCTTTACGGTCCGATCGACCGCTGGCTCAAGGACCGGCGGCAAATGGATCGCGGCAAGGAGTCTGCAGTGCATCTGTTCAAGTTCCTCGACCGCCCCAGCGACGTCGGCCAGATTGTCGGCGCCGAGTTCCTGCCCGCCCTGGAGAAGCAGGTCGAGTTCGACAACGTCAGTTTGCGCGAGCCGGGCAGCGGCCGCATGCTGTTGCAGAACCTCAGCCTGACCATCAAGGCCGGTCAGCGCATCGGCCTGGTCGGCACCGATGACCTGGAGAAGTACGCCCTGATCTATCTGATTCCGCGCCTGCTCGATCCGACCTCGGGTGAGATCCGCGTCGACGATCACAACCTCCGCTGGGTGACGCTCGACTCGCTCCGCGACAAGATCGCGACTGTCCTCGTTCACAACCTCGTCTTTCACGATACGGTCGCCAACAACATCAGCTGCGGCGATCCGAGTCTGACGCTGCCGAAGATCATCGAGGCGGCGAAGATGGCCCGGGCGCATCAGTTCATCCAGAAGCTGCCCCAGGGCTACGAAACGCCGATCGGCGAGTTGGGCCATTCCCTGACACTGAGCCAGAAGTTCCGCGTCGCGCTCGCCCGCGCCATCATCCGCGATCCGTCCCTGCTGATCCTCGAAGAGCCGGACGAAGGCATGGACGAGGAGACCAAGGGCCTGATCGACGATGCTCTGGCGCGGTTCCTGCCGGGACGCACTGTCATCTTCTTGCCGCATCGCGTCTCGACGATCCGTTCGTGCGATCGCATCTTCCTGCTGCACAATGGTCGGCTTGAAGCGAGCGGCATCCACAAGGAACTGCTGGCCCAGAACCGCCTCTATCGCCATCTGCACTACATCGAGTTTAACGAGATGGCCGAGGTGGTGTGAGCTTCTTGCCGCTTGCGGCTTAGCGGGAAAGGCCGCTAAGCCGCAAGCGGCAAAGACTGTTCGGCTCGCCAGGAATGCCCCGCTGGAGGCAGTTCAATGGATGGGACGTATTCGGAGGAGTTTATCGCGGCCACCAGTGCAGCACGGCACGCCGGCAAGCTCATTCTCCAGCACTACGCCACCTTCGAGAAAATGGAGGACGCCCCCGCCGACATCAGCACGATTGCCGACCGGACGGCCCAGGAGTTGATCCTGGAGCATCTGCACGAGAAGTTTCCCGACGACGCCCTCTGCGCCGAGGAGCCAACCGCGGCCCTGGCCGACGTGAAGCAGACCGGATCGCGGCTGTGGATTGTCGATCCCATCGACGGCAGCCGTGGCTTTGTGAAGAAGAACGGCGAGTTCTCGGTCATGATCGCGTTCGTCGAGAACGGCGTGGTGCAGATTGGCGTGGTGCTGGAACCGGCGAAGTCGCGCATGACGGCGGCGCGGCGCGGCGGCGGTTGCCACCTGTTCGACACGCTCAGCGAGCAACCCCAGTGCCGGGTCGGCGACGTCAGCGATCCCGCGGAGTGTTCGCTGATCCAGAGCCATTCAAAGCCGGGTCAGCCGTCGTGGCCGGTGCAGGTCCTCAAGCCGGCGCGAGTGATCGAGACGTATTCCGCCGGTGTGAAACTGGCGCGGGTGGCGCGCGGCGAGGCGGACGTTTACGTCAATACCTACGCCGAATTCCACGACTGGGACATCGCGGCGGGCCACATTCTCGTCGAGGAAGCGGGCGGGCAGGTGACCGGGCTGGGCGGCGAGACGCTGACCTATGGCGAACCAGGCGCCTGGCAGCGCCACGGTCTGATCGCCGCCAATCCGGTGCTGCTGGCCCGGTGCCTGCCGCTGCTGGCACGCGCCCGACCCGCGTGAGAAAATCGAGGACGAAAACTCGCCAATCAGGAAAAGCCGGCGAGCAGACGATTGACGCCGTCGCTGAAATCAGGTATCACAATAGTACAGACGCTTCCCCGCCCTCACTCCGCCCCAACCTGCCTGCGATTGATTTTCACCAACTGAGGTAACGCAACATGCTTGTGATTCCCGGACGTTCCGGCCGCGATACCTGCGATGGCCTGACGAGGCGTGAGTTGATGCGCGTCGGCGGCTCGGCGGTGTTCGGCTTCAGTCTCGCCAACCTGCTGCAACTCCAGCAGGCCACTGCCGCCAATCCCGACGGCAATCCCTATGGCGGTCCCGGATTCAACAAGGCGAAAAGCGTCATCCTCGTCTATCTCCAGGGCGGTCCCAGCCATCTCGACCTGTGGGACCCCAAGGACAATGTGCCGGCGAACGTCAAGAGCGTCTTCAGCGCCATCGACACGAAACTGCCCGGCGTCAAGTTCACCGAGGTGCTGCCGAAACTGGCCCAGATCCTCGACAAGACGACCCTCATCCGCTCGATGAGCTATACGCCCAACGGCCTGTTCAATCACACGGCGGCCATCTACCAGATGCTGACCGGCTACACGGCCGACAAGGTCAGCCCCTCCGGACAGCTCGAGCCTCCAAGCCCGAAGGACTTCCCGAACATCGGCTCGAACATCGCCCGGCTGAAGCCGCCGAGTGTGCCGATGCTGCCGTTCGTCATGCTGCCCCGGCCGCTGCAAGAGTCCAACGTCGTCGGCAAGGGCGGCACGGCCGGCTTCCTCGGCCGGGCCTATGATCCCTATCTGCTGTATCCGTCCGGCGACGACAACGATCTCAAGAAGATGGACCGTATCTCCATCGACGATCTGCAGCTGCGGAACGAGGTGACGCCGGCCCGTCTGGAACGGCGCGCCAAACTGCGCGAGACCATCGAGAAGGGGATGCCGGCGCTCGACAAGGCGACGGCGAAGTACGACCTCGACAAGTATTACACCAATGCTCTCGGCCTGGTCATCAGCGGCCGGGCGCGCAAGGCGTTCAACCTGTCGGAAGAGAAACCGGCGACGCGCGACCAGTACGGCAACAACACCTTCGGCCAGAGTCTGCTGCTGGCCCGGCGGCTGATCGAGGCCGGCACCCGCTTCGTCGAGGTAAACTGGCCCAAGGTCGCCAACTCGGACAACCACTCCTGGGACGTTCATACCGGACTGACGACCCGGCTGAGGAGCCAGGCCGGCCCGATGTTCGATGCGGGCATCACGTCGCTCATCAACGACCTGGACCAGCGCGGCCTGTTGAGCGAGACGCTGGTGGTGGCCGTCGGCGAGTTCGGCCGCAGCCCCCAGCGCGGCGTCAGCACCAGCGGCAACAGCAACGGCGACGATGGCCGCGATCACTGGCCCTACTGCTACACCGCTCTGCTCGCCGGAGCGGGCGTCAAGCGCGGCCTGGTGTACGGCAAGTCGGACAAGACAGCGTCGGCGCCGCTGGAGAACCCCGTCCATCCGCGCGAGTTGCTGGCAACCATGTATCACAGTCTCGGCATCAACCCGAGTACGATTGTCTACAACCATCTGAACCAGCCGCGCGAACTGGTCCAGGGCGAGACGATCACCGGCATCCTGTCGTGAGTCTTCTGCCGCTTGCGGCTTAGCGGTTTGCCCGCTAAGCCGCAAGCGGCAGAGTTTTTCCATGAGGCAAATCTTGCGGGAGACACGGCCTCGCGCAGGGATGCGCCGCGCGATCCTGACGGAATAGCTCAAGAACCGCTCGCGCCGCCTCCTTCGGCATGTTATGGTCACGCAGGACACTCGTCTTATTGATGTCACACTCTGCCCTGCGCGCCGTCTGACAGGCAGATTCTACTTGCCGGGCCGGTCGGGTCCGTGCGACAATCGACGGTTGATCGGAAGTCCCTACCTGCCTTGAAGGTGCTTTCCCTCGTTCACGCGGGGGGCCGGCAGGGAGGTCGCCGTAAGGCTCTTGTTATCAGGGAGATACACGCAATGTCGTGGAAATCACGCCGTGCCGTGGCCGTTCTGGCCGCCCTCCTCGTGGGGACTCTTGGCCTGCAAATCGCCGTCGCCCAGAGAGTTCGACCGATTCGGCCGCCTGTCGGCATCGATCCGCTCGCGCCGCCAGCCAAGCCGCGTCCGGATTCCGCGTCCGAGTTCTACGGCTTCGATCTGCCCACCGAGGAGGCCCTCAAGGACCGCCTCAAGGAAATCGGCGTCTTCATCAAGGTCGAGGACTGGGCCAAGGCTATCGATCGGCTTCAGGACCTGCTCGACCGCACCGACGACCTCTTCGCCGAGCGCTTCGACGCTTCCGGCAAGGTCGCCACCCGGCAGATGGTGAACGTTCGGGCCGAGGCGTCCCGGCTCGTCGGCAATCTCCCCAAGCCGGGCCTCGATTACTACAAGGTCACCTTCGGTCCCCAGGCCGCTGAGGCGCTCAAGAACGCCAAGGCCTTCGGCGATCCCAAGCAACTCGCCGACGTCATGCGCCGCTATCTCTACACCGACGCCGGCGCCGAGGCGACGGAACTGCTCGCGACGCACCTTCTCGACCGCGGCAACTACTCTTCCGCCGCCCTGTGCTTCCAGCGGCTCTTTCAGCGCGCCGGCCCCAACAAGCTATCGCCGATGACGCTGTTCAAGGCGACGATCGCCTTCCAGCGCGCGGGCGGCACCGACAGCAGCGCCAAACTCAACCTCGAAAACGCCTGGAAACAACTCGAAGGCAAGACCGATGAGTTGACGCTCGGCTCAAAGAAGTATTCCATCGCCGAGTTGAAGAACTATGTGGCGAGCCGCCGGTCCGCCTCTCCCGGCCGCGAACTCTACGACTGGCCGCTGGTCTACGGCGGCCCGACTCACTCCGACCAGGGCGACGGCACCACTCCCTTCTTCTCGCCAACCTGGAAGTTCGAGACCATCGGCGAACCGACCACGCGCGGTTGGGTCAAGTCGTCCACCGATTACCTTGATGGCGTCAAGCAACCGCACCTGCATGCTTTCTCGCCCCTCGCCGCCACGCTGACGCGCGACGATGGAAGCAAGTTGCCTCTGATGATTTACCGCGACTTCTGGGGTATTCGCGCCCGCGCCGTCAAGGCGGCCCCCAAGGATGAGTTGAAGGCCGGTGAAATTTACTGGGAGGCGACCTCGATGTGGACCCTGGAAAAGATGCTCAAGGAGGCCAAGCACGTCGTCATGCTCAACCAGTGGCTGAACACTTACGTCCGGCAGAACGTTCGGCCGCAGATCCTGATGGAGAACACTGTCGTCGGCAGCCTCAGCACGGACAACGTCCGTGTCTACGCTGTCGAGGATTTCCAGGTCCCGCCCTATAATCCCAACGGCCAACGCATGCAGCCCGGCGGTGGCGGCGGCCCCGCCGGCGCGCTCGGCGACGCCATGAATCACAATCGGCTACAGGCGATCGACCTCGACAGCGGCAAGCTGCTCTGGGAAATCGGCAGCACCGGCGCCAAGGGCGACCTCAACGACAGCTTCTTCCTCGGGCCGCCGCTGCCTCTCAACGGCAAGCTGTTCGCCCTCAATGAGAAGGAACAGGAACTGCGGCTGGTAACGCTCGACCCGGCCACGGGCAACGTGATCGGCAAGCCGCAGCGTCTGGCCGACATGCGCGAGCGGATTCAGACCGAGGTCAATCGCCGCTTCAACGCCAGCCACCTCGCTTATGGCGAGGGCATTCTTGTCTGCCCGACCAACTCCGGCGGCATCCTCGGCGTCGATCTGCTGACGTCGAGCCTCGTCTGGGCGTATGGCTATCGCGACAAGCCCGTGGCCCCCGCGGCGCCGATGGTTCTTCAGCCCGGGTTCCCCGGCGGCGGGGTGCCCTTCCCCGGCGGCGTGATGCCCGGCATGGTTCAGATCACAAACGCGACGACCTGGCACGCCACTCCGCCAATCATCACCGAGGGCAAGGTCGTCTTCACCGCGCCGGACGCCAGCGCCGTTCACTGCCTGAACCTGCGCGACGGCACCCGGCTGTGGAAGAACTCGCGCAAGGAAGGCGATCTCTACCTGGCCGGCGTTTTCGCGGGCAAGGCCCTGGTCGTCGGCCGGAATTACGCTCGGGCAATCAGCCTGGCCGATGGCACCGAACTATGGAACGTCGAGACCGGGATGCCTTCCGGCATCGGCATCGCCAGCAAGGACATCTACTACCTGCCGCTCGCGCAGTCGATCAAGACGCGCGAGCCGGGCATTGCTCTGATCGACATGAACAATGCGCGGATTCACGCCCTGACCCGCGCCCGCCCGCAGATCGATCCGGCCGATCCGAAGAAGGGTCCGAAGTTTGAAGTGCCGGGCAACCTGCTCTTCTACGAAGGCGATGTCCTGTCGCAGTCGGTGACGGAGGTCGCCGCCTATCCGCAACTCGAAATCGAGTTGAAGCGCATCGACGCGCTGCTGGCGGGGAACGCCAAGGACCCCGAGGGGCTGGTGCGCCGCGGCGATTTGCTGCTCGACGAGGGCAAATTGGGCGGGGCCATTGAGGACCTGCGCGGCGCCCTGTCTTACATGACTGACAAGACGCCGGCCGAACTGCGCGGCAAGGCCAGGGAGAAGCTCTTCGAGGCCCTGACCGAATACATGCAGCGCGACTTCGACAAGGCGGAGAAGTATCTCAAGGAATACGAGGAATTGTGCAAGGTCGAGGAGACCGCTCCGGGTGGCGCTGATCCCAAGGCGCGGCTGGCGGAGGAGAAACGCCGCAAGGGCAACCTCTACTGTCTGGTCGGCCGCGGCAAGGAAGCGCAAAAGAAGCTGGTCGAGGCCTTTGAAGCCTACATGAACTTCGGCACGCTCGGCTCGGTCGATAATGAGATGATGAGCGTGGTCGATGATCCCGGCGTCAAGGCGTCGCCTCTCGTCTGGGCGCAGGGCCGGATCGCCAACATGGTGGCCAATGCGACGAAGGAAGAACGGGCGCCGCTGGAACGCGTGGTGGCCGACCGCTGGGCCAAGATCCAGAACTCGACCGACGTCGAGACGCTGCGCGGTTTCGTCAACACCTTCGGCTCGATCAGCGCGGTCGGCCGGGAGGCGCGCCTGCAACTGGCCGAACGGCTGATCGTCGATGCCGATTCCAATTCGCTGGTGGATGCCGAGCGCCATCTGGGCATTCTGCGCTTGCAGAAAGAAGACGAATCGACGGCCGCTCGCGCTGTCGAGGCGATGGCTCGTCTGATGACGCGCAAGAGCCTGATGGAAGATGCGGCTTACTTCTACCGCGTGCTGGGCCGCGACTATGCCAAGGTCCTGGTCCGGGACGGCAAGACCGGCCAGGAGTTGTTCAACGACCTGGCCACGGACAAACGCTTTCTGCCCTACCTGGACGAGCCGACGATGATGTTTAGCGGCAAGGTCAAGGCGGAAGAGACAGGCGGCCCCAGCAGTTCTCCGGTGAACCTGTTCCAGCTCGAACAGGAGGGAGAGAAACTGCCCTTCTTCACCAGCAACTACAAGGTGGCCATTCGCTCGGACTACGGGCAATTCAAACTGCTCAACCGCGAGAAGGTCAAGGACACGGACAGCGACGAGGTCTACAGCCAGACCCTTGATGAGACGACCTTCTCGATCCTGTTCCCCTACAACCAGCAGAACCCGTCCGCCCAGCCAAGGCCGACATTCCAGACCCTGGGGCATCTGATCCTCGTTCAGGTCGGCCAAAAGGTCTTCGCTCTCGACCCGGTCAACAAGAAGTTGCTGTGGAAGAAGTCGCTTGCCTCGGGGGCGATCAACGCTCAACTCCAACAGGCGCCGGTGGTCGATCCGCGCGACGGCAGCACCCAGGTCGTCTACATGGGCGGCTGGATGCAGCGGCTCGGACGCACGGGGCCACTATCGCCGGTGGCTGCCTGTCTGCTGACGAGCGATGGTCTGATCGGCGTCGATCCGGTGACCGGCCATGAGTTGTGGCGGCGGAACGACGTCTCGAAGAACAGCCATCTGTACAACGACGAACAGCATGTCTTCACGATCGAGGTGGCGCAGGACGGCACGCACGGAACGGCCCGCGTCTTCCGGTTGCACGATGGTGTGACGGTGCCGACCCGGGACTTCTCGGACATCTACAGCAAGCGCGTCAAGATGCGCGGCCGGACCATCATCGCCAGCGACTCGGACAACCGCGCCACAACGTTGCGGGTGTACGACATCCTGACGGGCAAGGATTTGTGGAAGGGCAGTTTCGCGGCCAACTCGAAGGTCATGAAGCCCGAGACGGATGATCTTGCCGGCGTCGTCGAACCCAACGGCAAGGCGACGATCCTCGACCTGAACACGCTCAAGACGCTGACGCTGAAGTTCACCGACGTCGATGAGAAGACGAAGCAGGCCACAATCCAGGAAGGCATCCGTCCGGAGCATCTGGAGAAGGCCGTGTCGGTCCATCTGCTGAAGGACCACAAGGACCTGTACATTATCTGCAACGAGCAGGCGGACCCGCTGGTGATAGTCCCGACGATGCAGGCGAACCTGATGCCGAATACGGGCATGCGAGCGCTGACGGCGCATGGATCGATCTACTCGTTCGACGGGCAGACCGGCGAGTTGAACTGGTTCAACAGCGTCCAGAACCAGATGCTCGTTCTCGATGAGTTCGAGAGGATTCCGGTGATACTGTTGACGGCCCGCTATCGCAAGTGGACGAATAAACTCATGGGTACGGCGAACTTCGTGACGACGGTCCGGAGTTACGACAAGCGGACCGGCAAGTTGATCTGGGACAAGGAAGACTCGGCCCAGAGCGGCCGATACGTTCAGTTCCATGCGATCAAGGTAGACGTGCGCGGCGGTAAGGTGGAACTGATCAACGCGGCGATGACTTGGACGCACACCCTGATCGCCGGTCCGGTGGGCGGCGCTCCGGGCGGCGCGGGCGATGGCGGCAAGCGAAGCGAGGCTCCGAGGCGCAGTGAGTCGAGCGACGTGACGGTTTCTCCTCCGGTTCGAGGCCAGGTGTTGCCGCGCATCATCCGGGACTGAGTGGGCGCGGCTCGCGAAACGTGAACCTCCTGTCACGGGCGTCCCGGTCATCCGAGACGCCCGTGTTTTGTTGACGGTGAATCAGCCATTCTCAGAAGAAATCTGAGTCACAGGGAGAACCCGAATGCGTGTGCTCTGTCTGGCCGGCGCGCTTCTGTTGTGGGCCATGCCCGCGCAAGCGCTCGACATCCACTTCATCGACACGGAGGGCGGTGCCGCGACTCTCATCATCACGCCCGCCGGTGAATCGGTGCTGATCGACTGCGGCAATCCCGGCGCCCGCGACGCCGAACGCATTCACAAGGCCGCGACGCAGGCCGGCCTCAAGCAGATCGACCATCTGTTCATCACTCACTGGCACTCGGACCACTACGGCGGCGTCGCCCGGTTATCGCGGCTGATGCCGATCGTCAACTACTACGACCGCGGCATTCCCGACTCGCTCGACGACGACAAGCGCGGGTTTCCGCTCTTGATCCGCGATTATAAAACGGCGACGGAAGGCAAGTCGAAGACGGTCAAGGCCGGCGACACGCTGCCGCTCAAGCAGAAAAAGGGCGCTCCGGAAGTGAAGCTTGCCGTGCTGTGCGCCAGCGGCGAGGTCATTCCCGACAAGGCCGGCGCTCCGGAGAATCCGCTGGCGAAGGGCCACAAGGAGAAGCCGATCGACACGAGCGACAACGCCAGGAGTCTCGGCTTCCTGCTGAGCTATGGCGACTGGCGTTTTCTCGATCTCGGCGATCTGACCTGGAACGTCGAGTACAAGCTGATTCATCCCAGCGACAAGATCGGTCTCATCGACGTCTATCAGGTGACGCATCACGGTCAGGACAGCAGCAATCATCCGGCCCTGATCAACACGGTCAAGCCGCGCGTGGCGGTCATGAATAACGGCGCTCGCAAGGGCGGACACGTCGCGGTCACGTCGGCCCTGCGTCGCTCGCCGGAGATCAAGGCAATCTACCAGCTTCATCGCAACCTCGGCATCGAGGCGTCGGAGAACACCGATCCGGAGTTCATCGCCAATCCGGATGAGAAATGCCTGGGCGAGTCGATCGAGCTGTCGGTCGCCGAGGACGCGAAGAGTTACACGCTGACTGTCGGCAGCAAGGGCAAGCCGCGCAAGTACGAGACGCGGCAGGCTGCCCGGCCGTAAACGACCGGGCGACCTGCCGAAGCCCCCTGAAGGGGGCTGCCAGGACCCGGCGTGGGTGGTCCTCTTCAGCCCTCTTCAGAGGGCTTTTGCAGATAGCCCGGTCCTTCAGGGCCGGGCGGTCCCGCCGGACGTCCACCGAGTCCGCCGCGCTCGATTTGTCCCTGCGGATGTCCGGCAGACCCGGCCCGCCCTGAAGGACGGGCCTACATGCCGAAGCCCCCTGAAGGGGGCTGCCAGGACCCGGCGCGGGTGGTGCTCTTCAGCCCTCTTCAGAGGGCTTTTGCTGGTAGCCAGGTCCTTCAGGGCCGGGCGGTCCCTCCCGGGATCAAAACAGGGCGGCCCGCAAGGGCCGCCCTGTTCGTTCACCTTCTGTCTCGCACGGAAATGCTTCAGCGCGGGTTGCCGTGAGGCGCCGGCTGGCCGCCGACGCGAATCGGCGTTTTGCACAACAGACACGCCACCACCTGGCCACAATCCTTTTCCTCGACCAGCATGTACTTGCGGCAGCGCGGATTGGGACACTGCACGGCGAATACTTCAGGAGTCGTCGAAGGGCCGCTCATCGCGCTGAGTCCTCCTCTCACAGGATCTTCAATTGCCGCAACCACGCCGCCTCGTGAGCCACCTCCGCGTCCGACAGGCCGCTCGCGCGATGGATCTCCGTGCGAGCCAGCTTGCCGCTGGTCATGTCGAGAGCCATCACCTCGACCAGGCCATTGCTGCCGACGGCGCAACGGACCTGGATCGGCGACCCCTTCGGCATGTTCGGCGCCAGCCCCTCGACCCAGCACTCGCCGATCGAGATACACGCATCGGCCTGCTGCGCCTCGCCCTGCAATACCTTGACGCGCACCCGCGCCTGATTCTCGGCCAGGGTGCGATAGACCCGGCTCGCCGCGGTCGGCAACTGTGTGTTCTTCGGCACCAGGATATCGTTGCATCGCTCCTTGTCGCGTTTCACTTCGATGCCCAGGCTGTGCGCGTTGACGTTGATCTCGACGATGTCGCCTAGCACCTCGACCGCGCCGGGATCGAGCGACTCCTCGGCGATGCCGCGGCGCGAGGCCACGATGCCCGCGTGAATGGCTGCTCCGCGGGCCACGACCTCGCTGACGGCCAGCGTGCTATCGACATCACGGCCAGTCAACTCGCGCAGCATTCGGCCGCACATCGGCATGTGCGTCGAACCGCCGACGAGCAGCACGCTATCGACCTGCTCCCAGGGCATCGCTGCCTGTCGCAATACCTGCTGCGTCGTCAGGCGAGTGCGAATCAACAGATCGCGCGTCAGGTTCTCGAAGTCGGCCCGCGTCAACGGCACGCTCAGCACCTTGCCGCCATGCGAGACGGTTATCGTCGTCTGGTTCAGCTTCGACAGCGTCCGCTTGGCCCGCTCTGCCTGGGAGGTGAGATTGACCAGCGACAGGGGGTCCTTGCGCGGATCGCTGCCATGCTGTTGCAGGAACTGGGTCGCGATATGATCGACAATGCGATCGTCCCAGTCCTTGCCGCCCAGACGCACGTCGCCCTCGATGCCCAGCGTCACGAAACGATGCTGGCTCAGCCGGACCAGCGACACGTCGAAGGTGCCGCCGCCGAGATCGTAGACGAGGACGTTGCGTTCGATGTTCGGCGGGATGCCGTGTTCGGGCTGGAACGAGTAAGCGAGCGCGGCGGCGGTCGGCTCGTCGAGGATGTCGATGACCTCGAGGCCGGCGATCCGGCCGGCATCGTGGGTGGCCTTGCGGCGGGTGTCGTCGAAATAGGCGGGAACGGTGACGACAGCCTGCTCGATGGGGCCGAGCCTGAGTTCGGCATCCTGAACGAGCTTGCGGAGGATGATGGCCGACAGCGTCTCGGGGCGGAAGTCCCGGCCGGCGACCTGTTTGCCCAGAGTGGGCTGGCCCATGCGCCGCTTCATCATGGTGGCCACGCGCTCGGGCCGTTCGAGGGCGCAATCGAGCGCGGGCTGGCCAACGACTACCGTGCCATCGTCTTCGAGGAGGATGGCGCTGGGCAAGAGCATGTCCCCATCGCGCGTGGGCAGCGTCGTCGGCTGGCCACGGTCGTCGAGAGTGGCAATCGCGGAAAAGGTTGTGCCGAGGTCGATGCCGACCAGTTTACCCGCCATGTCTCAGCCTGTTGTCAATTGTCGATTGGTAATT
>JBBSDR010000044.1:0-13661 GCA_038240465.1 Gemmatales bacterium | reverse complement strand
TGGAATCGACTACGCGGATCCAATAAATCCAAGCGCCGACGTAAGCAATAATCGTTACGGGTAATATGTGTGTTACCAATCAAAGTCAGCTCAAGTGATCATTAGAGAATAATTCTGTCGGTTTCAGCGTGAACGGATACTCCTCGTCGTCCTCTCGGCGGTCGTTCTGGGGGGAGGACTCTACCTGTACCTCGCAACCAGACCGGACCAAACCCACGACCCGCGCGATGGAGAAGCAACCAACGGTTTTCAGGAAGCGGCGCGAGAATCCGGCATCACCTTCCGCATGAATTTCTTGCCAGGCGAGCAGGGTGCAAAGTTCAAGACCAACCTCTACGATCACGGTTGCGGTCTCGCGGTCGGAGATTTCGACGGCAATGGTCATGAAGGCATCTACTTCGTCAACCAACTGGGGCCCAACGCCCTTTACAGGAACAAGGGGGACGGGACTTTCGAGGACGTCACCAAGAAGGCGGGGGTGGGATTGGGGGACCGCGTCTGCGTGGCGGCCGTATTCGCCGATACGCTGAACAACGGCCGCCAGGACCTGTATGTCACCAGCACGCGCGGCGGCAACGTCTTCTTTCGCAACATGGGCGGCGGCATCTTCAAGGATGTGACGAAGGAAGCCGGTCTGACCTGCGTGGCCCACTCGCAAACCGCCACTTTTTTTGACTACGATAACGATGGCTACCTCGACCTGTTCGTCACCAACACCGCGAAATGGACCCTCGACGAGTACAACAAGGAGTCTCACTACTTCCCAGGACTCGACAGCTTCTTGTTGCTGGCCGATAGTGTCCCCGAGTCCAACATCCTCTACCACAACAATGGCGATGGCACCTTCACCGATGTGACGAAAGAGGCGGGCCTCAAGGGTAAGGGCTGGGGCGGCGACGTCGCGGTCTTCGATTACAATGAGGACGGCCACCTTGACCTGCTCGTCACCAATATGTTTGGCGCCTGCCAGCTCTATCGCAACAACGGCAACGGCACGTTCACCGACGTCAGGAAAGAAACTCTCGGCCGCACCTCCTTCGGGCCGATCGGCTGCAAGGTATTCGATTTCAATAACGACGGCCGGCTGGACCTTCTTCTCGTTGACATGCACTCGGACATGTGGCTCCCCCTCAACATCGACCCTCATTCGGTACCCTTGAGCGAGTTGACGCGGAAGTATCAATACATCGTGGGGCGCCAGATCGAGTTCAGTCCCAATGGTAGGGAACTGGAAAAGCTGTATGCGGATCGGTTGAAGATTCGCTACGATGAGGTAGTTTTTGGCAACACCTGCTTCAAGGCCCTGCCCGGAGGGCGGTTTGAGGAGGTCTCGGATAGGGCGGGCCTGGAGACGTTCTGGCCCTGGGGCGTGGCCACGGGGGATTTCGACAACGATGGCTACGAGGACGTCTTCCTCCCCTCCGGCATGGGCTATCCCTACGCTTACTGGCCCAACGCCCTGCTTATGAACAACGGCAACGAGACCTTCACCGACCGGGCGAATATGTGGGGGATCGAGCCTCCTCCTGGCGGAGAGTTCCTCGAAGAGAAGATCGGCGGCAAACCGGCTGCCCGCAGTTCGCGTTGCGCAGTCACCGCGGACTTCAAGGGGGACGGCCGGCTCGATCTGATGGTCAACAACTTCAACGACCGTCCCTATTACTTCCGCAACCGCTTTCCCAAGAAAAACTATGTCGCGTTCAAGTTGACCGGGACGGGGAAAAAGACCAATCGCGATGCCATCGGGGCCGTCGTGAAGATCTACATGGGCAAGGAGGTCATGGTTCGCCAGGTTCACGCGGCCGGCGGCTACCTCTCCCAATCCTCCCGGACCGTCCACTTCGGGCTGGGAGACCGCTCGAAGATCGACCGAGTGGAAATCATCTGGCCCAACGGCTCGCGCGAGCCGCAGCAGATCGACAACCCCGCGATCAACCAATTGCATCCCGTGACCGAAGGCAAGTGATGGAAACGGACCGGAAGAGTTGAGATGAGTCCACCCATTCACGACTGCCGCGAAACTGACGGGAGAGGCGTCCTCGTCATCGGTGCCGGCGTCAGCGGTCTCACCAGCGCCCTCTGCTTGAGGCGGAAGGGATTCGCGGTGACGGTGATCGCGGACCGGTTCGCGCCGGAGGTTACGTCCGTCGTCGCGGGTGCCCTGTGGGAATGGCCTCCCGCCGTGTGCGGACGCCACCACGACCAGGACTCCCTGGCCCGCGCCAAGGGCTGGTGCGACACTTCCTACGGTATCTTCGCGGACCTCGCCCTCGAACCGGCCACCGGCGTCTTTCTCAGGCCAGTGACTTTCTATTTCAAGCAGCCTGTCGAGGAAGACCAGCGCCAACGCCTGAAAATGGCCGAAGTCGCGGACAAGGTCCAGCAGTTTCGCCACGACCCCAGCCTGATCCAAGAGAATGGCGTGAACCCCACGCTCGGCCTGCGCGATGCGTATGCGTATCTCGCGCCGATGATCGACACCGACGTCTACATGCGCTGGCTACTGGCTGTGGCCCGCCGAACGGGCTGCCTCATTGTGGAGCGTAAGCTCCTTGGGTCCCTTCGAGAGCAGGAGGAGGCGCTGGCGCGAGAGTATGGGGCTGACGTCATCGTCCATTGTGCCGGCCTGGGGGCGCGCGAGTTGGCCGATGAGTCGGTGTATCCGGTTCGGGGAGCGCTCATTCGCGTCCGGAACGACGGCCGGATCGTACCGCGAGTTACCCAGGCGCATTGCATCTCCCACGACGGTTCGAGCGCGGAGCGAGGCTTCCTCTTCATCGTGCCGCGTGGCGACGACATGGTGGTCCTGGGCGGGCTGGCCGAACCCAACGAGCGGGGGCTGGACATTGGGCTGCATAACAGCGAGGCGGTCCGGGTGATGTACCAGCGCTGTCTGGAGTTCCTGCCGGCGCTGCGCGGTGCGGAGATCGATGCGGCCGAGCCGGTCCGCGTTGGCCTGAGGCCGTTTCGCAACCAGGGTGTTCGCCTGGAGGCCGAGGCGGACACGCGGATCATCCACAACTACGGCCACGGCGGCTCGGGTGTTACTTTATCCTGGGGTTGTGCTCTCGAAGTTGCCGAACTGGTCGAAGAGATGCTGAAGGGTTCTCGGTGCGGGCCTGCTGCTCTGCCGTAACATCCACCGAATGAAAAGAGGCTCGTCCTGTGGAATCACGCGGCAACGCCCTGTTCCTCGGCCTGCTGATACTCGTCGTCGCGGCCGGGGTCGTCCTGGTAGTGGAGGACCGGCTCCAGTCCCAGCGGCTGGGACGCGCGGAGGAGTTCCAGCGTCTTGCCGGAGGGGTGGGGTGGGGTCCGGCCCTCGATCTATCGGGCTGCGCTTTCAGCTTCGACCCCAGGCTGGACGGATCCTGTGGGGAGGATTGTGGAGCTATCCCGGGCGGAAGTTGCTTCTGCCCCCGGCATGCCTTTTCCGTCTTCTCTTATCCACCGCTCCCCACGGGGCCGGAAGCAACGGGACAGCGCGGAGAAACCATCCTCTTTCCTGACCTGGATTCCACTTCTCACTCCCCCTGATCCATGCACTATCTCCTTGAAATCTCCCGCACCGGGTTGGCCGCCGTCCTGCTGCATCGCCTGCGCAGTCTGGTGTGCGTCGTCGCTCTGGTCGCCGTGCTGCTGCCGTATCTGGTGGGGCTGGGGCTGGCCAAGGGGATCGAAGCGGAGGCGGAGGCGTCTGCCCGTTTCGGAGCCGACCTCTACATCTCGGGAGTTCAACTCGGCCGGCCGGCCCCTGTGCCGCTGGAGTCCGTCGCCCGAATCCAGGCACTCGATGGGGTAACCCGTGTCGTCCCGCGCATCGTCGGTGAGGTTGTTCTCGGCAAGGACCGTGTGCGTGCCGTGCTTGTCGGCATGCCAGCGGAACAGTTCCCCGACTATGCCGGCTGTGTCGAGGGCGAACTGCCCCAGCCGGGCAGTCTGAATGAGCTCGTCGTCGGCTCCACCGTGGCCCGGCGCCTGGGACTGAAAGTGGGGTCGGTGCTGCCGCCGTTTTATCGCAACGATCGGTTGGGAGATCGCCTCTCGCGCGTGGTTGGCGTCTTCAAGTCCGATGCTCCTCTGTGGCAGGCCAACTTGATCCTGGCCTCATTCGACACGGCCGCCGCCGTGTTCGACCGGCAAGAGTTGGCCACCGACTTGCTCGTCTGGTGCCGGCCCGGCTATCAGGAGGCGGTCACTCGGGCGATCGCGTCCGATCCCACGCTCACGGCGCCGAAGGGGCAGGCGGGGGTCCGTCCACGGGTGACGGCACGGGAAGACCTGCTCGCTCTGCTGCCGCGTGGCCTGCTGCACCGCGAAGGCATCTTCAACCTGCATTTCTTGCTGGCCTTCGTGGTGGCCATCCTGGTGCTTCTGGTCACGTCGGGACTTGGACTCGCCGAGCGGCGGCGCGAGATCGGTATTCTGAAGGCCACGGGCTGGCAGACCGACGAGATTTTGCTGCGTGGTTTCGTCGAGAGCTTCTGTCTGAGCCTTGCCGGCGCCTGTCTGGCCCTGCTGCTGGCCTGGGTCTGGCTCCGGATCTTCAACGGCTTCTGGATCGCCGGCCTCTTCCTGGCGGGTGCCGGCGCCGCCCCCGACTTTCCGGTGCCGTTCCGGCTGACTCCGGTCCCCGCTCTGCTCGCCTTTGTCCTCGCCTTCGTGGTTGTCCTGACCGGCACCCTCTATTCGTCCTGGCGGGCCGCCGTCGTGGCGCCGCGGGATGCTATTCGCTAGCAGTTCAGGAAAGGACGCCGATGTTGCTCTTCGAGACCCAGGCACTGTCCCGGTATTACCGCTCCGGTTCCCGCTCCGAAGTGCGCGCTCTCGACAGCGTCAGTTTGGGCGTTGAACGGGGCAGCATCCTGGTGGTGACGGGACCTTCCGGCTCGGGCAAGACGACTCTGCTCGCCCTGCTCGCGGCCCTGGAGCGGCCGACGCAGGGGCGGATTCATTTCGATGGCAAGACCCTTGGGGACTGTTCCGACGCGGAACTGGCGCGAGTGCGGCGGCGGATGGGTTTCATCTTTCAGGATTTCTCTCTGATCCCGAACCTCTCCGCCGAGGACAACATCACCTATCCACTTATCCCACGGCTGGTGCCGCGGCCGGAGCGCCGCCGGCGCGCGCGCGAGTTGCTGGCGCAGTTCGGGATGGAGGAAAAACTGAGCGCCCGGACTCGGGAACTCAGCGGCGGGGAGCAGCAGAGAGTAGCCATCGCGCGCGCTCTGGCCGGACAGCCAGAGGTGGTGATCGCAGACGAACCGACATCGAACCTCGACCGGCAGTCCACCGAAACATTGCTGGCTGCCTTTCGGGAACTGCACGCTGAGGGGAAAACGGTGATCCTGTCCTCCCACGATCCTCAGGTGATTTCGATGGCGACCTGCGTTTGCGAACTGGAAGGCGGCAGGCAGAAATCCGTCTCGCCGCGCTGAGAAGCCGGCTGCGGATTGGGACCGACGGCGGAATAACGGGTTGCCGCTTGCGGCTTAGCGGACCGCCCGCTAAGCCGCAAGCGGCAAGAAAGAGGGAAGCTGTTTCGCCGTCGGTCCTTGGCTCCCTCAGCCCCCCCTTCAGCTAGCCGGCAACTCGCGCCAGGCATTCACTTGCTCGCCAAGGACCTGGATCAACTGTTCCAAACTACCCGGTGCCAGCATCGCGATCGACTCCTGATAGATGCCCTTGCCATAGGACTCACGCGGCACCAAATATCTGGGCCGCGAACCGTTGACGATTGTGGTCACCACCAAAGGCACACTGGGAAATTGCTCGCGCAGACTGCGCTGCAGGACGTTGTAGTGTTCCGCCTCGACCGCCAGCCAGAAGGCGTCGCCGATTTGCCACAGGGCAACTGGAAGCGGGAACGTCTTACCCGGGGGCAGCGTGGCGAGGCGGGTCAGCCAGCGATCCTGACGTTCGACCTGGGCGTGGCAGTCGCACGCCTTTGCCGTATCCCCGGACTCGAGCGCGGCCTGCTCCTGCTTCTGCCAACTCAAGCGCGCGGCTCGTATCTGTTCGACCGTTGGCAACTCGGGACGATAATGAAGGTCCACCAACCAGCGCCGCAGCCGCCAGCGTGCCTTGCTCTGCCGGCTCGACTCATCCAATGCAACGTGTGTCCACGCTCCCAGAGTCGCCCCGGAGACGACTGACCCCTGATACTCGAAGCGGGTCAAGGGCGGCGGCAGTCCCTCCAGGGCGGAGAGGACGGCGTACCCCAGTTGCCGGCCATTGCGGTCGGCCACCGCCGGATCGCCGACGAACCCCTCGCGCGGCCCGAGATCGCCGGATGCTCCCTGCAAAAACACACACGGCGATCCTGTCGCCTCCTCGACGATCTCGCGCATCGCCCCCGGATAGTCGGGACTGAGAAGCCTGTTCTCCCAGGCCAGCGTCGTCGGGTGGCAGGCGTAGTTGACGATGGTGGCAATGGTCTTGCCTCCAACAGCGCTGGCTCGCGCGACCAGGACCGTGTCGTCGGACGGTCCCTCCGGGTTGAAGCCACACACGAACTGGCCGGTTCTCTCATCCCAGAAGTCGCGGTGGCCGGCGAGGGAACAGTGGCCCGTCGTGTAAGCGATCGTGGCCGGCTGTATCGCCTGACGGGCTTCGCGAATGATGCCGGCGATGCGCTCGGCCAGCCGTTCGAGGTACGGCTGGATCAGGTCGCCGCCGGGCAGATGAACGCGGCCGAGGTCCATCAGGCCGGCCGAGTGCGTGTGCGAGAAGGCGATGGAGAACTGCTCGCGCGCCAGCCTGGTCTGTCCGCCGATCGAAGCCAGGAGCGCGTCCATTTCGGAAGCCCAGAGCAGGCAGTGGTCCAGGGCAACGACCACCTGCTCCGTCTCGACTCCCACCGGCAAATCGTGAGCCTGAAAGACCAGGGCGGTGGCGTTCAGCGGGCGATGGACGCCGGCGGCCTTCTCATGCGTCGCCGCTCCCCACATGCGGTGATAGATGCCTACCGGCGGCGTGATGTCGCAGCGGGCGACGCCAAGACGGCACAGGCTTTGGGGAGTTTCGAGGTGGCGCATGAGTTCAGTTCCTTTCAGCTCCGGACGACAACTCGATGGCCGCGATGACTTCCTGGAGTGGCGGCCGGCGGTCGGGCCGGGCGCGAGACAGCAGCCGGCGCAGGGCGGGCAGGGCCAGCGGACCCAGGACCAGCAGTCCTGCCCTGGCCACTCTATCCATCCCCTTGTCGCGGTCATAGAGCAGCAGCGCAATTTCGCGAGTGGCAGCGGCGTAGCCGCGAAATGCCAGCACCCGCACCGCCAGGCGACGCAATTCGGGGACACGGTCGTGCAGCAGCCGGCGCGTGGCCTCCAGGTAGCGCTCCGGGCGAACGGCCTGGCGCAAGAGCCGGTGCGCCAGGGCGCGGACGCGAGAGTGCGGATGGTCGAGCGCCTCCTCCAGCACCTCCGGCAGCAGCATGTCGGCCTCCTCGGCCAGGGCAGTCAGGGCCTGGCGCGCCGGTTCGGGGGCGTGTCCCCGCGCGAGTTCAAGCAAGCGCTGCCGCACGCTCTCGCGCCAGGCCGGGGCAAGATGAGCAGTGGCAGCCGGCGTCTCCAGGTGGAGTTCCGCCAGGCGGGCCACGATGGCGGGACGGGCAGAGTCGGCGCGAACCGCCGTCAACTCGCGCGCCTGTACCTCGGGCGGCAACACCCGCAGTCCTTCGAGCAGTGCCGCCAGCGCCGGGCGCGCCACGCTATCTCGCTCGAGCAGTTTACTCAGGCAAGGAATGAGAAGACGCGCTCCCTTCGGTGCCGACCAGTCACTGAGCCGGCCCAGCAGCGCCACCGAACCGGCATCGGCCTGGCGCGGCACGATCTCGATCAGCGCTTCGGTGAGGCCAGGCCCTGTCAAGAACCCAACGGCCGCCCAGCGCTCGAACAGCCCGAGCAAGCCAGCAACGATGCGGTCATCACCCACTCTCAGGAAGGCAACAAGCACGCCGTCCACCCGGGTGGTGTGTCCAAGGAGATCGAGCAATCCCCATCGGCCTGGCCCGAGTTTGGCCAGAAGTAACGGCAGCACCTGCTCGACCGGGAGGAGGGGCAGGGAGGACCGCACCGACTCCCGGGCCAGTCCCGTCGCGCGTTCCCACAACTCCAGCAGGGCGATGGCTCTCTCACGAGGCGCGGCTGCCGCCTGGCCAATCAACTCGGCCAGACGCGACAGGGATTTCTCGTCACCTCCGACATCCTGCGTCCGAGCCAGGTCGCGGGCATCCAGACGCAACTCGGGCAATGGCCCGCCCAGTTCGCCGCGCAGATAGGCGTCGAGGGCTTGCTCGCGATAGGGACCATGCGGCCAGGAAAGAAGCACTCGCGCCGCTGCCCGCCGTGTCTCCTCGCTTGAAGGCGACCGCATCAGTCCGAGAAGAGTATCCCCCAGGAACTGCGCCGGTCTCTGCCGCAGACGGGCCACGGCTCGCTCGCGATCGGCCGATACACCGCTGCTCAGGTGTTGCAGCAACATGGCATCGACCCGGATATCGTCGAGATCGGCCAGCCAACTCAACAGTTCGCCGCGCGCTGCCTCGGGACAGTGCGACAGTTTCTCGAACAGGAGGTCAGCCAGGACGCTGTCCGGCCGAAACCGCCAGCGCCGGCGCAACTCGCCCAGAAACGGCGGGCGGGCGTTCAGGGCGGCGGAGAGCAAGACATCGTTGAGGCCGAGACGCAGACCGTATTCGAGCAGGGCGTCGCGCTGCTGAATCCAGCGCGGAGAGACAAGCAAAGCCGTCAATTCTTCGGCGGACAGGACACCCTCATTCAGCATCTGTGCCAGCGCCCAACCTCGGAGGTCCGCGTCCGGCAACGCCAGAGTCCGGCGAACCTCGTCGGGACTGAGGAGAGCCGAGCAGCGGCGCAGCAGCCGCAGCGCCCGGTCGAGCGGCAGTCTGTCAAGGTCCAGAGCCTGACGCAGGGCGATCGCAACCGCAAGGCGTTCTGCCTCCTCGAACTGATCGAGCAGCCGCTCGATCAGATCGAGCAGGGCCTGCCGCAGTCGATCGCCGGCATCGGCGAGCCGTTCCAACAAATATGGCAGCCGAACTCGCAAGGCGCGAACGTGGACCGGCGCGAGAACTCTGTCGTGCAGCACGCCCAGCGCACGTTCGAGTGCGGCATCGTCTCCGTCAAGAGAACGCAGAGCGTTCTCGATCTCCTCGCCGGCCGTTGGTCCACTTGCTTCGGGCAGAGCATCTGCCAAGCCCCGGCGCCGCAACTCCCGCTCCAGGCTGGGCCAGTCGCCCGATGCGAGGCGCAGCGTTCCGGCACGCAGCGCTTCCAGGAGCGGGCCAGCCCAGGACACTCGCTGACGCACGGCCTGGACAACGGCGGCGCGCGACAGATACCGATCGAGGGCGGCCAGCAGAAGCTCGATCTCTCGTGGATTCACCGTGTTGGACAGCGCCGCCAGCACGGTAGCGGCATAAGCGCCGCCCAGGATGGCACCCAGCGCCTGCACCAGGTCGGTGCGCAGCCCGGGGTTGTCGTGTTTCGACAGCCAGCCGAGAAGCACCGGCACCACGGCCGGCCCTCCCGCGCTTCGCAGCGCCTCCGCGGCTGTCTTCTTGACGTTCATGTTCGGATGATCGAGAGCGGCGGCGAGTACCTCGGACGCCCAGGTAGCGTGCATCCTGCCGAGCGCTTCCAGGGCCGGCCGGGCCGTGAAGGGATCGGCACCCGCGGCAAAGGGCAGAAGCCAGGTCGAAAGGTGAGGGTCGCCGGTCCGGCCGATACAGCGCAGGACATGCTTCTGGATGTGAATTCCGCCCTTTCGCAGCCAGGGCCGGACTCGAGATGCCAGTCGGGGGTGGTGCAGTTCGGACAGTTGTTCCAGCAGCAGGGCAGTCTGATCTTCGTCTCGGCCCGTTCTGTCCAGCGCCTCCAGGATTGTATCGGCGAGGACATACTCGGCCGCTTCTTCCGCGCTGCGAGCGTCGAGCAAGCATGCGGGCCGGGCCTTTCCCAGGGCGAACAGTCTCCGGCCAATCGCCCGCGCAGCAGCTTGACCCGCTGTCCGAATCTCCTCGTCGGCCAGGAACAGGTCGTGCAGCACCGGCAAGGCATCGGCCCCGCCAACCGCGCCGAGTTGTCCGATGGCCTGCAGGCGCGCGGGGTGTCCGGTCCGATGCGCCAGGGCGGACAGAACATCCAGGGTGCGCTCGCCGAGCGGAGCGCCGAGGCGTGCGATGGCCTCCGGAGGAATTTCCTCGGGGGCCACAAGGTCGAGGACGAGGTCCGTTCTCTCGGACAGCGCGAGCAACAGCCGCAGCGCAACCGGCCGCGACAGGGACGAAGGCACGGCGATCTCCAGGCGCTCGACCAGGGCATGACAGGTCGCTTCTCCGCCCACTCGTTCCAGCGCAAAGACGGCCGCCTCGGGAATGCGGTCGAGCAGCGCCAGCGCCAGCGGTTCGGCCGGACGGCAGCCGAGACGGCCCAGGGCGAAGAGGGCGGCCGCGTGCAGGGGCGCACAATCCTGCCGTGCGAGCAAGGCGAGCAGGTAGGCGTTGACCTCGGTGCGGCCCGCTCGCTCCAGCAGGGCGGTCTGGCGCGGCCAACTCGGGTCGCCGGCGGGCAACCCGTCCAGGGCGGCGAGCCACTGTGTCCAGCGCGGTCCCACGACTTCCGCCGTGTCGGCCACGGACAGCGACGGACAGCGCAGAAAGAGGAGGAAGAGAGGTTCGACCCCCACGGCCGACCAGGGGACTCCCCGGCGCGTCAGGTCGCGCACGCAGCCGAGGACCGCCCCTCCGAAGAACAACGGATCGGCAGCGGCGATGTCGAGAGCGAGTTGGACATGTTCCTTTCCGCCAGCCCGCCCGAGCAGGGCAAGAGCATGACGGTGGAGATAGCGATCGCCATCCTCGCCAGCGAGGACAGCCGCGAGCCTATCCGCGGCACCGGGCCAGCGAGCCAGAACGTCCAGCGCGGCGCGGGCCACCCCTCCACCACGGCTCAGCAGCGAAGCCAGGGTCCTTTCCGGACAGGGGAAACATACCGCCCAGGGCTGTCCGAGCCGAAGCAGCGCGGCCTCGACGACAGCCGGCGCGGGCGCGGCCAGAAGGGCGAGGAGCAATTCCCGGGCGGTCGAGGGCAGCAAGGTACTATCATGAAGGCAGCGCTCGATCTGTTCGCAGGCCAGTTCCTGGAGGGAAGGCTCGGCCCGCGCTGCCAGGGCCGCGAGCAACTGCTCCGGGGCGGTGACTGCCTGCCAGTCCAGCCCGGCCAGGGCGGCGTGGAGCAGAGGCGACGCGCTGGAAACGGCGGCCTCGGTGTCGCGCAGTAACGCTGTCTGAAGCCAGGCCACTTCGGCGACGGGAGGAAGGGCCGCGAAGCGCCAGTTCGGAAGGGGGACGCCGGCAGGAACAAGGCGATAGAGGCGGGCCAGGAGCGTTTGCGTCTCAAGTGGGAGAGCGTTCAGGTCCGCTGGCAAGAGCGAGGCCAGGCCGGGACCATCCTCATCGAGAAGCCGGCGTTCGAGGTGAAGCAGGACGGCGTGGGTGATCGCCGGCGAGTGGCGATCGAGCAATTCGCGCAGCCGATCCGGCGCCGGCCGCGTCTCGCGCAGCGACGCCAGCAGCGCGGGGAAATCCAGGTTTGGCTGCTCTGGCAGTGACATGCGGCCTCGGCGCTCTCTCGGCTGGGGCGGGGCGACAGCAATGCGACTTCCTTCCTGGACTCGGCTGTCAGGTGCCGGGTTCGGGCCAGAACTGGAGAGCGTCATGTCCGGGAAAGCGAAGGCAGACCCCAACCCGACGGAAGAATTGCCTCTATCGAAGGCGGCGGAGTGCCTGATCCAGGAGTGTCGCATGCTCCTGCCTGGCTTGCAGGCGCTGTTCGGCTTTCAGTTGACCGCCGTCTTCAGCCAGGGCTTCGACGAGAAACTGAATCGCCCCCAGCAGCAGTTGCATCTCCTCGCCACGGGTCTTGTGGCCGTCGCCACGGCGCTGATCATGACGCCGGCCGCCTATCATCGTCAGACCGGAACGCACCAGGTCAGCGAGAGGTTCATCAGCCTCTCGACGCGGCTGCTGCTCTGGAGCATGCCGCCGCTGATCGCCGGTATCTGCCTGGATTTCTACCTCGTCGCCAGGCTTATCATCGATGGTGTCTGGGGCGCGATCGTGACGACGGCGATCGGCACGGCTTTCGTTTTCTTGTGGTTCATCCTGCCGCGGGCCTGGCCGCCTCCCCCCAGCCGGCCAACTTCCCGGACAATCGAGGATCCGACGATGGCCGATCGGGCGCCGCGGCGTTTGATCTGAACCTCCACGCCTCCGTTTGAGAATGTCTCGTCAGTTTTTCTTCTCGGGCAACTTGAAACCGAGATAGGTGCCGGAACTGATGCCCATCAGCGTCAGGAGCGTGGTGTCGAACTCCGGCAGCACCAGGTTCTTGCACACGCCGCACACGAAGACAACGCCCAGGGTCAGCGTCCAGATGACGATCTGCAAGCGATGCAGGCTGATGCCGGTGGCATCGCGGAGCAGATCGTCGATGATCGTTCCCGCGCTGGGGGGAGTCGTGGGGACTTTCGTCAGTTCGTAGTCCACCACCTGGTCACGGGTCTTTGCCTGCTGGAGGTCATTGTTCACCGTGATGAAGTTGGGGACGGCGGCCAGATTGGCGGCCGGAGCAGCCGCCGCTATGGCAGCAGCGACAACCGTCGGTTGCAGATCAATGATTCGTTGGGTCAAGGCCGTCTTCTCGGCCTTTAACGCCGCAGCCTGCTGCTGCTTGTCCGAGTCGATCAGCATGGCACTCAAACCTGTTGTCGCGGAGATGCCCATAAGGACCAGGGCGGTCGTGGTCATGATGTGCGAGAAATCCTGGGTGACCAGCCCGATGTAGACATACGCCGGCCAGATCAGCCCGAACCAGAACGCCATCTGCACGCGGCCCAGGCTGAACGGCCTGTCCGGTGCCGTCGTGTCCTTGTCCCGGAGGAAACTCTTCGACTTTGCTGCGATCCTCCCCAGGACAGCGAAGATTACCGCAAGGAGAAGCAGGTAGACGGGCCACGGTGGACAGATGACGAAGGTGAATCTCGAGGTGTACGGCGCGATGCTCTTGTCAGCTCCGCTCTCGGGTCCAACGGCGACGTGGACGTCACCCTCATAGGGGGTGTCGCGCAGGAGGATCGCCCATGCGTCTTTCGAGTGTTCGTCGCGGCGCAAGGGAAAGCGGAGGACCCCATCCCGGACATCGCCGTTTTCCGGGTGGATGCCGGGGAGCGCCACGCCATCCAGGTACAGCACCCAATCCTTGACAGGAAGGGCCTCCTTTGGCGGCCAGGGCTTGATGGTGACCTTCACCGTGTCGCCCAGTCTTGCCCTCTCGGGTTTGACATCCGTGATGGACATCGCGGGCTTGTCGGGCGGTTTCGGCTCCTCGCTGCGGATCGGCAGCGTCAGAAACAAGAGAGCGAAGAGGATGCAGGGGATGCGATTGGTCATGGGGCGTATCTCGGAAAGGGTGAACAGGCGAGCGGGGTCAGTGATGACCCATACGCATCCGGTTAAGGTTTTCGTCGGTCTGAAAACGTCATCTTCTCGGGGTCGAGCAGGTTCTGTAGGGTCGAGGGATCGCTGCGGCGGCGTTGGATACGCCCACTGCGCAAGAGCCGCTTCTGCAGCTGTCGCA
>JBBSDR010000043.1:0-13730 GCA_038240465.1 Gemmatales bacterium | reverse complement strand
GGTCGTCAGTTCGACCAAGCTGGGGGCCGTCGGCCGCAGACAGATTGAGCGGCTGCGGGCGGAGGGCGTATCCGTCACGTCCCGGAACAAGGTCGAGGAGTTCGCCTCGCTCGTCTGGTCACCCGCTTGAGCGAAGGTGGGACGGATTTCCAATCCGTCCCTGTTCTCAGGGTCTGCTGAGATCATCGAGAACGCATTCTTACTCTTGCGCTGCGCCCGGCTGGGAAAAGGTTGCGACCGAGTTACCGGATGGCCAACATGGCTGGGATGGATAGCGATCCGATTGTCTTCGACGACTCATCGGGGACTCTGATGGCCTTCAGCTAATCGAAGCGATTTCATCCAATCGAATGACCAGGGGGGCGGCTTCTCCGTCCGCAATGAACCTGACAACCATCGCCCTTTGGGTCCCAAGTTCAAGCGAGAATGGCACGCCGTTGAAGGCCGTGCCGTCCTTCAGAGTTACGCGGGACGGTTGGAGGATGCCGGGGCCGCCGTTCATGAGCTGGAAGATCTCCACGCCGATTTCTTCGGGAGTCATCGGATTCGCCCGGGTGAAGGTGAAAGAGCGCGAAGGGTAGATGATTGTCTGTTCGACCGCGATCGACCCCAGTGTCCTGCTGCCCGTGGCCACCCGGCCTGGATGACGGCCCATGAGTGCCAGTACGTCTTTGGCGATGGGGTTATTTGGGCTGACGACTTTGATCTCGGAACTTGAAACTGAGGAGTTGCCGAGTTTTCGGAGAGATGCATGGACAGCGCGGTAGGCAGCAGCCGGCCCATCGCGGTCGAAGAGTTCCGTTGCCGCGTACAGGAACCAAATTCCTTCCTCAGCCGTCTTGACCCAGAACGCGGCGTGTACCAGGTTGCCGTCAGCGGCGAAACGCTCGACGAAACGCCGGCCGTCGTCAATCTTTTCTTCTACCAGCGTGCCTTGATCCACGGCAGCACCCCCTTTTCGATGGCGTCGTACAGGTCCGTGGCTTCCTTTTCTGCCTTGCCAATCTCATAGCGGCTCTGCTCGCTCCAGTCCTTCACAATGTCCCACTGGGGACTGACCGCGGCCTCGTTGTCCATCTCATCATCCAGACCGGCCAACTTGCGAAGCAGCGTAAGTTCGTGCTTGTAAAAGTTCTCGGCAAGCTTCTTGTCGGGAAAACTGTCCGACTTCAGCAACTGGGAAATGATTCGGATTTTGAGCGCGAACTCCACCGCATAGCCGGCGAGGTAGTAAGCGCCGTCCCAGTCCTTCTGGTCGAGGAGAAGTTTCGCCTCCTTCATGCGGAGATCCATCAACTTCTCAAAGTCCGCCCGGGATGTGACGACGGTCATGTCCGACGGCTCCCCTTCCGTTTGTCTCATCCCACCCGGCCCTGTCCATTCTATCCAGAATGTCACCGGGGTGGAAATCCGGGCGGTAGGCGACAACCCACACCCCTTCTCTCCAGAAAATCGTTGCTATCGGACCCGCCCACGGCCGATAACAGAAAGGAGATAGTTCGTATTCCGGAGGGACCGTCCATGAGCGGCAAGGAAGCCAGTACAACGGCGGAACGCGCGTCGCCGCGCTCCGACAGCATCTGGGCCGCCCTCGTCATCGGCCTGCCCCTGGCCGGCGGCGTCCTGACCTATCTTCGCCAGCCCCACTTCAACGACACCGCCCTCCAACGCTATGTCAGCCACCCGGTCGAGATTATCGAGGTTGTTGTCTTTTGCTGCGCCATTTCCGCGCTGCTTTTCAAGGTCTGGGGATGGATGTGGGAACGGCGCGCTTTGCGCGCTTCTCTGCTGCCCACCTGGAACGGCAACCCGCAGCCACCCACTGAAGCTCGCAAACTGCTCGCCTACATCGCCCAACTTCCCCGCTCGCTGCGGCGATCCCTGGTCGGCCAGCGCTGCCGGACCGTCCTCGATTTCCTTTGTCGCCGGGGTTCCGTCGCTGGCCTGGACGATCATGTCCGCTTCGTCGCCGACAACGACGCGATGAGCCTGGAGAGCAGTTACTCCTTCATTCGCTTCCTCGTCTGGGCGATGCCCATCCTCGGCTTCCTCGGCACCGTGCTGGGCATCACGCAGGCCATCGGCAGCGTCTCGCCCGAAAAGCTCGAAAAGGACCTCAGCAGCCTCACCGGCGGCCTGGCCACCGCCTTTGACAGCACTGGCCTTGCCCTGTTGCTGACGATGGTGGCCATGTTCCTGTCGTTTATCGCCGAACGGCTCGAACAGAGCGTGCTGTATGATGTGGACGCATTCATTGACGAACAGCTCTTCCACCGATTCGCCCGCTCCGAGAGCGATAACTCGCCCCTGGTCGCGGCCATGCAACAGTTGGTGGAAAAGCAGGCCGACATTTGGACTCAGTCGCTGGGCGCAATGCAGGGCCGGCTGCATACGGAGGAAGACCGGTTGCAGGAACGGCTCACGTCGGCACTGCAGCAGGCGCTCGAACGCTCGCTGACAATGCATCAGGAACAGATTGGCCAGATGCGGCAACTGGCACAGGAACAGGTGAGCGAGACGCTGCGGCCGATGGCAAATCTGGCCGGGGCGCTGCGGCAACAGGTCGTCGCTCTGAAACCAATGGCCGACGCGATGACCGCTCTCGAACAGGCGCTGTCCCGGCTGCAACAGGACGAGGGCCAACTCGTTCGCTTGCAGTCGCTGATGCAGCAAAACCTGGGAACGCTGGCCGCGGCCGAATCGTTTGACGAGGCGGTCCACAGCCTGGCTGCCGCCGTCCACCTGCTGACCGCTCGCAGCGGCAAGATCAACGTCCTGCGCGCCGTCGGCGGCGAGGACACGAAAGCTGCCTGATTCTTGATCCTGACGAGTCCGACGCACAAGCAAGGAAGTCCCTTGCTTGCACGTCGGACTTGTATCCGTGAGTCCCGCCATGCGCCGACGACATCAGCTAAAGCCCGATACGTTCCCGTTCCTCGCCGTCCTGCTCTGCGCCATGGGAAGCCTTATCCTGGTGCTGATGGAGTTGGATCGACGGGCGCGATGTGCCGCCAACGCGCGCGTCGAACAGGCCTGGCACAAGACCGAACAGGACAAGGCCGAGCTGCTCGCCCATCTTCGCACCGAACACGAAGCCGAACGACAGCGACAACTCCAGGCTCGCGAAACGCGAGTCGCCACTCATCAGGCCGAAGTGCGCCACCTTCACCAGCAGGCCCATACTGCGATCGCCGAACGATCCCGGGTCCAGACGCAACTCGACGACTTGCTCCGCGCCATCCAGGCGGATCGCGCTCTCCAGTCGAACGTCGAGAAACAGAACGAACGCGAACAGCAGACAGCCGAGCAGATCGAGCGCGACCTGACGGCTCGTCGAGACCAACTCGACAAGTCCCGGAAGCGCATCGAGGGTTCGCGGGCGGAACGCGAACAACTGACGCGCGATCTGCTGCTGCTCGAAGCGACGCTGCGGCGGCTCAAGGAACTGCGCGAACGAGCGGGGAAAACCTGGTCCGTGGTGCCATACGTCGGCAAGCGCGGCCTGAGTCGCCGGCCAATGTATGTCGAGTGCGACCGGGCCGGCCTGGTGTTCCATCCCGAGCGCACGCGGATCGACGGCGACTCGCCGAGCATCGTGAAGATTACCGAGGAAGTGCAGCGGCGGGCCAGGGAGTTCGCCGCGAAGTTGCCCGCCGGGGAGAAGAACCGCGAGCCATACTGGATGCTGCTTGTCCGGCCCAACGGCATCGCGGCTTACTACCAGTTCCTCCAGGCGGTCAAGCCGTTGGACGCCGCCTATGGTTACGAGTTCATCGACGCCGGCTGGGACCTCGATTTTCCCGATCCCGGCGCGCTGCCAACTCCTGTCGAGGTTGCGACACCGTTGCCGTCGCCTGTTCGCCGGGCCGATCCGCGTTTCGTTCCGGTTGCGTCGGGACGCGGCGGCATGACCCCGGCGGCGACGATTGCTCGTCCGACCTTCCCGTCGCGCGGCTCGCCCGGTGCCGAACTCCTCGCTCCTCGTCCGGAGTTCGCGACAGGGACTGGGCCAGGATCGGCAGGCTCACGAAAGCCGGGAGGCGGAACAGGAGAGGCAACTGTCGCCGACGGCGGGCAAGCGTTTCCAGTATTTGGAGGGGGCGGCGAAGGAACATTGGCTGGCACCGGCGGAACTTCGATTCGAGGCAGCGGCACCAGAAGCGGCCCTGTGGCCGGGGTCGGAGGCAAGCCGGGCGGATTGGGAACAGGTGGAGCAACCAGTGTCGAGAAAGGGGCCGGCCCCCCGTCTGGCGTTTTCGGAGGCGGAAGTGACGGGGCCTTCGCCGGGCCGAGCGGCACCGGAATCGGCGGCACCGGCACCGGGAGTGGGCCTGGAGAGGGAGGCGTAGGTAAGCCTGGTGGCGGCGTGGGTACAGGCGGAACCCCCATCACCGAGAAGGTAGTAGCCCCCCTGTTCCCCGTTGCTGGCGGCGGAGGCGGAACGTCGATTCCAGGGGGAGGTGCTGGAGGGGGTCCGACATCGAGCGGCAACCCCGGCGCCGATTCCGGAACTGGAACGGGCGGAGGTGGAAGCGGAACGGGAAGTGGGGCAGGCAGTGGAACCGCAGCCACCGAGGCGGAAGGTGGAGCAACCTCAACAGGAAACCACGGGGGTGGCGGAAGTCCAACAGCCGGCCTGGGAGTCAGCGCCGCGTTCATCAGTGGAGTAGGAGCGGGAGGCGGCCCTGCCAGTGGAGGTGCCGGTGCCGGAGGGACTGCCACCGCGAACGCCGTCGGACAGGGTAATGGAGGCACACCGGGTTCGAGTGGTAAATCCTCCTCGGCCGCTGGCGGGACAGAACTTCCGCAGCCTCCTGGAGCGATTCCGTCCGAACCGGGCGGCTCAACCGAGGGAGAGGGAACAGCTGTAGGGAGCGCAGCCAGCGGTGGGGGAGGGGCCGGGAGTGGAGGCAGCGGCGGAGCAGGGAGGGGGAGCGGACTGGCCGGAGGGGGTGGCGCTGGTGGCGGTAGTGGAGGGGGTGGCGGCGAACCGGGAATGGGTGGAAGCGATGGGCCGAGTTCGCCCGCTCCGCCGCTCAAGCCGGCGCCGCGAAACGGGCCGGCCGAGTGGGTGATCGTCGTCGATTGCAGCCCGGCGGGAGTGCGTGTGTCGCCGTCCCGGTTCGACATTCCCGCG
This sequence comes from Gemmatales bacterium, assembly GCA_038240465.1. Taxonomy (GTDB): domain Bacteria; phylum Planctomycetota; class Planctomycetia; order Gemmatales; family Gemmataceae; genus JBBRIK01. The sequence continues at coordinate 8,593 of JBBSDR010000043.1, read as the reverse complement.
GCGAACTTGATACCCGATGCCGGCGGCAGTGTCCTGCTGCGAACCGTGCAGGACCAGATCGCCCGGCGGCGCGCTCTTCAGCGCCCGGGCGAAGCGCCGGTGCGCGTCGGTATTCGCTTTGTCGTCCACAAGGATGGTCTGCGAGTGTTCCACCTGGCGTATCCGCTCCTCGACGCGGTCGTCGCGGAGAAGCGCGCTGTCCTGTCGAGCGAGTGAGGAGGACGGGTATCATGCTTCGCCGCCGACGTCCGCGTTCCCGTGAGATCGCCTTCTCGTTCGACTCGTTCCTCGATCTGGTCGCCAACGTCGTTGGCGTCATCCTGCGCCTGATCCTGGTCGCCTGGATGGGCGCCCGCACCTACACCGGCGTGTTTTCGCCGCCCGCGCAGTCAGAGTCCGAACTGCCTCCGCCGCCGTCCCTCGTCGCCGAGCCGAAGCTCACGACCGACGCGGAAAAGGCGGCCGTCGAGCAGGCGCAGAAACAACTTGCCGACGCCCGTGCCGCCCTGCTCGAACACCTGCGCCAGCAGGAGGACGTGCGCGCCCGCCGCAAGGCGATCGACCGGCAGACCAGCGCGATAAACGCCAGAAAGAACGAACTGCTCCAGTCGGCCGGGCAGATTGAGGATCGCAAGCGCGACATCGAGCGCGAGCAGGCGCGCGTCGGGCTATCGCTGGCCGAAATCCACCAGCGGAGTGAGACGTTGCAAAAGGAACTGCAGACACTCGCGAAGCAGCCGGCGGTCAAGCAGGTCCTTCGCTATCAGACGCCGCTTGCGCGCACGGTCCAGTCGGAGGAGATGCACTTTGAGATCAAGGATGGCCGGGTCTCCTTCCTCGACGTCGAGGCCCTGATGCGCGAGATCACGCAGGGTTTGCAGGCCAAGGGAGACCAGTTGCGCACCAGTTTTCAGTTGACGGAGGAGACGGGGCCAGTGGGTGCTTTCAAGTTGCGCTATGTCATTGCCCGCGAGCGCGGCCTGATCGATAGTGTGACCGGATCGGCCGGACCGGCCGATCGCGACCATTTCCGCTTCGGCATTGATGGGTGGGAGGCAGTGCCGGTCAAGTCGATCCGCGGCGAAACGGCCGAGCAGGCGCTGTCGGCCAACTCCGAGTTTCGCCGTCTCATCGATCACCTCGACGCGACTCAGACGGCGGTGACGTTCTGGGTCTATCCAGACAGCTTTTCACTGTATCGCCAGGTTCGCGATTATTGTGTGCGGCGCGATCTGCTGGTTGCGGGCCGGCCGCTGGTGGAAGGCGTCCCCATCGCCAGTTCGCGTCAAGGGACCGCCTCGCGCGGCCAGTGATCCTCCTCGTATGGGTTAGCCGCGACGCGAAGTCTTCGGAGCGGAGCGTGTTGGCACATGTTCCCGAAGTCTGGCGGCTTCGGCTACGAGCGGAGTGGTAAGCCTTGACGTGACCCCCCTCTGACTGGACAATGCAATGGTTCGATGTCGTCGGGGAGAAATGCTCATGCACGCAACTGAGGTTTACTGGAAAGGCCAGGCCCGGACCATCCGGGAAGCTGCCGAGGCGTGGCAAGAAGAACACGAGGAAGCGCAGTCCATCTTGAAGTTTGAGGCGTCGCTCGATCACCCGCTGGCGACCTTCGAGGCGTTTCGGAAACTCTACCGCGCCGCCTGGGAGGATCTGTTCGCGGGTCGATTGTCGCTGCCTCTTCAGGCGGGCCTCTCGCTGCGAGAAATGGTCCGCTTGCTCGCGCAAGCCTTCGAGTCTCTCCGCGATGTGCTTCGCGGTCACGAACGGCAAGGATACGTCCTCGCTCGTGCCGGGGATGTTGAGCGGGCGGCCCGTGAACTCCGAAGGTGGGAAGCCGACCTCGACGCCCGCTGGCCGAGGTTCGACGTGGAGGCGTTGAAGGCGCAGTCGCAGGAACCTCCCGATTTCGTGAGCCTGGAGGAGATTTACGGTGAACTCCCCGAGTTACGCGGCACGGATCAGACATAAGGCGAAGAATCAAATCGCTGGCTGGCGCTTGCCCCGCGAGATGATGATTTCGGTCTATGCGCACCTCCTGACCGAGTTGCCCGCCCATCCCGACCGATATCTTTACGAAGCGATCACTCGGCCGAACCTCTGGGCCTTTCACTTCACCCTTGGCAAGTCACCCGTCCGGCGATTCTTTACATTTGCTATTGAGCGTCGAGATTATGTCGGGGAATTGCACGTCCTTGACGGCCAGATGGTCCTTGAGTCTCCTTCCGACGAGTAACTGGAACCAACTACATTCACAGTCTACTCGCCTGGGGTTCGACGTGGCGTTTTCAGTCTGGGACATGCAGATGCACTCAGGAGCGGCTTTTGTCAGAGGGTAAGCATGCGTACTTTTGTCGATACCTATGGCGCAGCAAGCGAGTTCCTTTCGACAATGCGAAAGGGGAAGAAGGGTACACGGAAACCCACTGCTCCCCGACCGATCACTCTTTTTCGCTCGTTGGACGAGTCAGAGAAACAATTGCTTGAACAAGGGAACCTATCCTCAGGCGCATCAATCCGCAGAATCTCGATTGCGAGCGGGATTGCTGTGGAAGAACGCAAGAGGCAATTCCAACTCTTCTTGTACTGGAGGAGCAACAGTACATCCCTTGGGGAGGCTGACTAAACACTCGGACAGCACGGCTGTTCCGCAGAAGGACATTCACAGTCTACTCTGTCCTTTGACGTGGCTTTTTGCTGGGATGACCTGCGAAGCAGTCTCGATAGTTGAGAAATCATCCATGAGTGTTTACGGCTACCTCTGCTGTACGGATTGCAAGCTGTCCCTCTGGCTGGGAAAAGCCATCAACTGGCGAGATGTTGATGTTGGATCAAAGTCGTTTGCCAGAGGCGATGCACCCGAAGGACTTAACTGGAAATGGGAGATTCTCAATCAGGCTCTCTGGAAAATGCTTGCAGAACACACTGGACACTCGATCCGAGTTGTTCTGGAGCATGATTTTGAGAAACTTGTTGACAAGGATGCCTTTCAAGAAATCGGAGGCGACAAAGCAGATGACGTTACCTTTGAGGATTATTTGCGTGAGAAGCAGAAAGACTAGCGTTCTGCGGAAGGACATTCACAGTATACTCTGAGGTTTGACGTGGCGTTTGCCGGTCAGGACATGAAAGCGGACAGGTGAATGAGGGACGCTGTGCCTGATGGACGGGTGACGTGCGTAAGGAAATGACGATGACCAAAGACGATTACTTGGCTAGCAACGACCCTCGCCTAATGCTCCGGTTTCTTGAGAACAACGTCGAGGTCAGCGACCGAAAGTTGCGGTTAATCGCCGTGGCAGGTTGCCGTTATGTCTGGGAGTTGCTTACTGACGAACGAAGTCGCTCGGCAGTGGAAGTGGCTGAACGGTTTGCAGACGGAGAGGCGGTAATGAGCGAGTTGGAGGATGCTCTCGACGCAGCCAACATGGTTATCAGATACGACTCCGAACGATACCTCGTCGGATATGGTCCCACGATTCCACCCGCTTTCGCCGCCCGGGATGCTGCTGATGAGAGAGGGTTCTGGGCAGCCAGGGCCACCACCGATAATTTATTGGCAGAAAGGTCTGCCTACCCTACCGCAGGCAATGTTTATAATGAAACACCATACAGTGCTACTGAACGAGAAAGTATTAGACGTTGCCTGATGGACGTTCTCCGTGACATCTCCGGCTTCCCTTTCCTCCCCGTCACCATCGACCCCCACGTTCTCGTCTGGCACGACAGCACCATACCACGCCTCGCTCAAGCCATCTACGACGAACGCCAGTTGCCTGATGGCACCTTTGACCCCGTCCGCATGAATATCCTTGCCGATGCTCTCCTTGACGCTGGTTGCGACAACGAGGACATCATCGCCCATTGCCGTAGCGACACGTCCCATATGCGAGGCTGCTGGGCCGTGGACTTGCTATTGGGCAAGGAGTAATCCTTTCTCTTCACGGAAGGACATTCACAGTATACTCTGAGGTTTGACGTGGCTTTCGACGGGATCGAGATGAGTTTGTGCAAGGGGAGCGATGATGACCGAGGCTGAGTGGCTTACCTGTGACGATCCGGCGACCCTACTGGAGTTCTTGCACGGGAAGACCAGCGAACGCAAACTGCGGCTGTTCGCCTGTGGATGCTGCCGCCGCCTCTGGCACCTCCTTGTTGACGGACGTAGCCGCAAGGGAGTGGAGGTAGCAGAACAGTATGCTGATGGGGTCGTGACCGACAATGACCGAGCCACTGCTTACGCCGCCGCCCATGCCGCTTACCGAACCATCCATCCGACCCAAGACCCTTATTCCTGGTCCCAAGATGGTGTCGCCGCCTTCGTTGCCGCTGCTGCCGCTGCCCCCGCCGACGCCTTTGCACATCTGGCTGAAACCTTGACCTCAGCTGGTCCCCGCTACAGTTCTGTCCATGTGGTTTCTGCTGCCGAGAATGCCGCTTGCTGCATTGCTTCAAGCAAGGTGGGTTCAACTGTTCACGCCGCCTACTGCCTCTCATTTGACACTGAATGCAACGAACAATGCCGAATGCTCCGAGACATCATGCCCAACCCCCTCCTTCTTGTGAACCTCCATCCTTCATGGTTGATGCACGTCCCATCGCTTCTTAGCTGGAACAACGGCACCATCCCTATGCTCGCCCAATCCATCTACGACGACCGAGCCTTTGATCGACTCCCCATCCTTGCTGACGCCTTGGAAGAAGCAGGTTGCACGGAGACAGACATTATCCAGCACTGCCGCCACCAAGGGGAGCATGTACGCGGCTGCTGGCTCGTTGATCTCCTCCTGGGCAAGAAATAATCTCTCATTTCCACGGAAGCACAATCCCACTCGTCATGGCTGAGGTTCGGTAAATGATCAGACACCCCCTCCAGCGACAGCGCCCTCGCCGAAGCGCGTCCGCAGGCGTTTCCTGACGCGGGTACTCAGCCCATGCGTGTTCAGATGCACTTTCGTCAACGCAGGCAGGTTTCGCGTTGTCACCAGCGCGACGGCGCTGGCTTCATCGACGGCGCAACCCATCAGGTTCAGTTCGGTCAACTGCGTCAGATGCGGCGATGACGCGACCGCGTGGATCGACCCCACTCCCAGGCTGGGAGACATCTCGTTCAGCCACAACATTTTCAGATGAGCAACGACCGGCGAGCGCACCAGCGCCTCCACTCCCGCATCGGTGATGTTGTTGAAGTTGAGGTACAGCGTCTCCAGACGCATCAGCACCGTCGTCTGCGCCAGGGCCAGCACTGCCTCGTCGGTCAACTGGTTGTCCCAGAGCCACAGTCCCGTCAAACCCGCCAGTTGCGGCGTCTCCGCCATCTCTCTCACCACCTCATCGCCGATCCCATTGCCGCCCAGGTGCAGTTCCATCAGTCTCGTCAGATGAGGCGAACGGATGATGGCGCGAGCGCCCTCCGCGCCGATGAAATTCGTCCACAGGTAGAGATAAGTCAACCGGGCCAGATGCGGTGAATTCGCCAGCGCCGCCGCACCTTCGCGGCCGATCGCATTGTTGTCAAGCCAGAGACGCTCCAGCCGGGACAATCGCGGTGCGCCGGCCATGACGATTGCATGGTCGTCGGTGAAGCCGGTGTCGCTCAGATTCAGCGAGCGCAACCCGTCCAGACACGGCGCCTCGAGCAGCGCCGCCAGTCCGCTCTCGCTTGTTCCCGAATCCGAAAGATCGAGTTCGGCCAGGTGCGTCAGGTGCGGAAAATCCCGCAACAGAGCGGTCCCGCTCTCGCCTCCACCAGTCAGCTGAAGTTTCTCGATCCAGCCGAACACCTCGGTGCCGGATTCGACCGGAGCCAGCAACATCTCGACGTCCGCCTTGACGTGCAGCAAGCCGCGGACGAACTCCCAGCCTTCGACCCGCTCGGGCAGACAGCCCAGCAGGCGGCCGGTGTGTTCGTCGAGAATCGCCTGCTGCCGCTTCAGCAACTCGCGGCGCTTCCGAGTCCTCGGCCGCAACCCAGTCAGTTCCACCTGCACGCGCATCAGTTCGCCGTGCGGATCGCCCTGTTCCTCCAACCAGTCGGCAAAGATGAGCCGAATGTCATCGGAGTCAGGCGACTCGCGCAGCGCTTGCCAGAAACCCTCCGACGATGTCATGAATCGCCTCTCCGGTTGGAGTCAAATTGCGGAACATGGCGTCATTTGAGTGAATACAAGGGCCAATGGGAATTTGCCGGAGGAAAGTCTACTTTCATCATGTAGTGTACAAAAGTCATTTGACGGCGGACCTCCACACAGAGACGCCGGATTATAGCAGGAGAGATGTCATGGCGGAATTTCTGCGGCATCACTACGGCGACTGCGAAGGGCCTCTGGGGACGCCCTGTACCGACCGGCAAGCGCGAGCGCTGGAGTCGGTGATACGGACTCTGCCTCACGATGAACGGTTCGCGCCGGGACATCTGGTGATCGCCAAGGCGACGACGGAACTGCTGCCGGGCGAACGCGCGGACGTGAGTTGGATCAGCACCGAAGACCCCGACCGGATGCGCGACGTGATCCTGGCGCGAGGCATGAACGACGAGCATTTCAAGCTGAATCCGCTGGTGACGCTGCAACATGCGTACTGGCTGCCGCCCGTGGGACGCAGCCTCTGGCGCAAGCGGGTGCGCGACGGCGAACGGATCGGCATCAAGGCGAAGACGGTCTACCCGGCGCGGCCCGAGTCGTGGCCCAACGACGCCTCATGGCCGCCGGACTTCGCGTTTCCCCTGGTGCAGACGGGACTGCTGAGCGGCAAGTCGATCGGCTTTCTGCCAACCAAGGTGCGAGCGCCGACCGAGGACGAGATCGCCAAGAACCCTGAAATGCGGCAAGTGTCGCGCATCATCGAGGAATGGCTGCTGCTGGAGTATGCCTGCGTCTATCTGCCGGCCCAGCAGAACGCGGTCGTCGAAGCCGTCAGCAAGGGAATGCCGCTGCCGGACGACGTCAGGCGAGCACTGAACTTGCCGGACCTGCCCGCGGCGATGACGTTCACGCCGCTGCCCGAGATCGAGAAGCACATTCGCCGGCGGCTCGAAGCACTCGACTTCGACCGGCTGGCAAACGAAGCGGTAAGCCGCGCGCTCGACAAGGCGCGCGGACGTATCTGAAAGCCGTTTGCGGATTGGCGGTCAAATCCGCCAAGCCGCAAGCGGCGAAGACGGCGAGCTGTCAGGGGAGCGCGGAAGACGTGGGACATCAGCCACGCGACCGCGCGATCTGGAGACAGCCGCCATTCCCGTGACTTTCCGAAAACCTGGGAGATGACATCCATGTTCGTGCAACTGACCCGCGAATTCCTCGGCAGACCGCCGGGAGAACGCATCGACGTGAGCGAGCCGGACGCGAAACACCTGATCGAACAGGGCGCCGCGGTGGCCGTCGATAACGATCCGATCGGTCCGGCTGTCGGCCGGGCCTTCGAGCAGGCGATGGGCCGCTTCACCGAGTCGCTGACACGGGCCGTCGATGGCGCGCTCAAGTCGGCGGCCGACGCCCAGGGCCGAAGCCGCCGCAACGCCGCGCCGCTGCTGTTCGGCGAGAACGGTTCGGGCGACGTCAAACGCAACTTCGGCGACTGGCTGCTGTGCGTTCGTAAGGGCGACCAGAAAGCCCTCGCGGAGAAGTACGGCAGCCACCTCGTCGGCTGGGACAACGCCGAGAGCAAGACGGCGATGGGCGAGCAGCAGGGAACGCAGGGCGGCTTCACCGTGCCGTCGGAGTTCCTGCCGCGGCTGATGCAACTGGCCAGCGAGAACGCGGTCGTCCGGCCGCGGGCCACGGTCCTGCCGATGAGCAGCCGATCGATCCACATCCCGACGCTGGACCACACAACGGCGCCGAGCGCGGGCGACACCGCTTTCTTCGGCGGACTGCTGGCGCGCTGGACCGAGGAGGCGACGACGCTGACCGAGACGGAGCCGAGTTTCAAGCAGATCGAACTGGTGACTCACGAGCTGTCCGGCTACTCGAAGATCAGCAATACGCTCCTGGCCGACAATGCCATCGGACTGGAAGCGCTGCTGCTCAACCTCTTCGGCCGGGCGATCGGCTGGTACGAGGACTACGCCTTTCTGCGCGGCAGCGGCACCGGCAAGCCGCTCGGCGCTCTCAACGCGAATGCGTTGATCAGCGTGACGCGCTCGGGTGCCAGCGCGTTCGCCCTGGCGGACGCGGCCGGCATGCTGGCGCGGCTGCTGCCGGGCTGGGACCCGGCGCACACGGTCTGGGCCATTCATCCGACGGTGCTGGCCAAACTGCTGCAGTTGTCGAGTACGGCCGGCTACGTCGTCTACATCGACAACGCGCGCGACAAGCCGATGATGGTGCTGTTCGGCATTCCCGTCGTGGTGACGGAGAAACTGCCGGCGCTGAACATCCTCGGCGACGTGCTGCTGCTCGACTTGCAGCACTACGTCATCGGCGACCGGCAGCAGGTCGAGATTGCGTTCAGCGAACACGTCGCGTTCCTGAACAACCAGGGGACCTGGCGCTTCGTCAGTCGAGTCGATGGCCAACCCTGGGTGAGGTCAGCCATCACGCTGTCGGATGCGTCCAGCACACTGTCGCCCTTCGTCGGCCTCGCGGCCGGC
>JBBSDR010000042.1:0-13749 GCA_038240465.1 Gemmatales bacterium | reverse complement strand
TGGTCGAGGAGTATCGCCGGGTGGCCGCGGTGACCTCGGCACCGCTCAAGGTGCCGGTGCCGGGACCGTTCACCCTGGCCGGCTGCATCCAGGGCGGCGACGTCTACAAGGATCGGCGCGCGGTCACCGAGGCGCTGCTGCCGATCGTCAACGCCGAGATGAAGGCGCTCGTCGCCGAGGGCGTGGCCTTTCTGCAACTCGATGAGCCGAGCTTTGCTTGCCGGCCGGACAACCCCGAGGAGTTTCTCGATATCATCGCGCGAACGGTCGATGGGGTGCAAGGTTTCGTGAGCATGCACATGTGCTTCGGCAACTTTCGCGGCCGGGCGATCGGCCAGCGCAGTTACAAGCCGCTGTTCCCTCATCTGGCGAGGGCGAAGGTCGATCAACTGGCGCTGGAGTTCGCCAGCCGGGAGATGGCCGAGATCGAGTTGGCGAAGGAGATCAAGCCTCCGATGGGACTGGCCGTCGGACTGATCGACGTCAAGAACTCATGGATCGAGCCGGCGGAACTGATCGCCGAGCGGCTGCGGGCCGTGCTGAAGTACATCGAGCCGGAGCGAGTCCACGTCACGCCGGACTGCGGCTTCTCGCAGACGGCGCGGTTCGTCGCCGTGCAGAAGTTGGCCAGCATGGTCGAGGGCATCCGGCGCGTTCGTGGCCAATAGACCGAGGAGCAAGTCCCTTGCGAATCTCGCTGCTGGTGACGTGTTTGGGCGACGCTCTCTTCCCCGAAGTCGGCGTGGCGACGGTGCGCCTGTTGCGGCGGCTAGGCCACACGATCGACTTTCCGGCAGCGCAAACGTGTTGTGGCCAGCCGCACTTCAACAGCGGCTATCACGACGATGCCCGCGCCCTGGCTCGCCATACGATCGACGCCTTTGCCGGCCCTAACGTCGTTGTGGCGCCGTCCGGCTCCTGTGTGGCGATGGTCAAACTGGAGTATCCGGAACTGTTTCACGACGATCCGGCCTGGCACGCGCGGGCTGTCGAGTTGGCTGGACGAACGCACGAACTGTCGGATTTCCTCGTCAACGTGCTGGGAATTGAGGACGTCGGCGCTCACTTCGACGGACGGGTGACCTATCACATGGCCTGTCATCTGCGCGGCCTGAACCTGCTTGGCGAACCGGAGCGGCTGTTGCGCGCCGTGCGTGGCCTGGAGTTGGTGCCGCTGGAACGGTTCGACGAATGCTGCGGCTTTGGCGGCTCTTTCTCGGTGCGCTATCCGGGGATCAGCGGCGCGATGGTCTGCGACAAGGCCGCCTTCATTGAGAAGACTGGCGCTGATGCCGTCGTCGCGACCGATGCCGGCTGTCTGATGAACATCGCCGGCCGACTGCGGCGCCTGGGCAGCCGCATCCGTCCTCTGCACCTGGCCCAGGTGCTGGCCAACACGCTGGAAATCGCTTGAGGAGACGCGGACATTCTTCTTGTTGCTCAGCCTCACACTTCCGCGGTTTGTTGCCCGTTGCCCTGATTGTCCGGCTCGTCAGCGTCAAGGAGCCTCATGGTCATGTCGAGTTCCAGCCAAATAATGTCACCCCGATCGGGAACGTTGAGTTCTAGGGGTCTTTCCCCAGGGGGGGTGCATCGACAGCCGGGCGCAGTTTACTGCCCTTCAAATCACTGTAACCCCAGTCCACGAGGACCACGTCTCCACGATTCATTTCTTCTTCCGTAAATGCTCGAAGTCTTCCATTTCCGGATCGTCCCATCCGCGCCGATTCGGACCGTCCACGAGCTTGCGGACCACCTCGAAGACTTCCTGGCTGATAAGGACGAACGTCTTCTGCGTGCGCGGGTTGACCACCTGAACGGGTCCTTGCGCCGCTTCGAGGGCCTGCATCTGTTCGTCGGTGAGTTCGATCATGGGTCCCTCCTCTGCAATACTACCAGTCACCGAAACGGGGCGAAAGCCGAACGCGACTGTTCACGCGATGATGTCCCCGATCGGCTTGCCGTAGTCGATTTCGAGGCGTTTGCGGCCCGGCACTTCGAGCTTGCGTGGATCGAGTCCCATCTGGTGCAGGACCGTCGCGTGCAGGTCGGTGACGTAGTGCCGCTGCTCGACGGCATGGAAGCCTAACGCATCCGTCGCGCCGTGAGCCACGCCGCCCTTGATGCCGCCGCCGGCCAGCCAGACCGAGAAGCCATACGGATGATGATCGCGGCCATCGCCGCCCTGTGCGCCAGGCGTCCGGCCGAACTCTGTTCCCCAGACGACGAGCGTCTCGTCGAGAAGGCCGCGCTGCTTGAGGTCTCGGAGCAATCCACCGATCGGCTTATCGACCTGGGCGCAGAGACCGGAGTGGTTCGCCTTCAGGCCGCCGTGGGCGTCCCACGCTCCCGCGCCGCCATTCGAGCCGTGAAAGACCTGGATGAAACGAACGCCGCGTTCGACCATGCGCCGCGCCGCCAGACACAGGTTGCCAAACGGTGCCGTGACACCCTGGTCAAGACCGTAGAGCTTCTTCGTGGCCGCATTCTCCTGATCGAACTTCATTACATCGGGGACAGCGGTCTGCATGCGGAAGGCCAGCTCATAGGACTTGATCCGCGCGCGCAGGGCCGCATCGTCGGGATACTCGATGCCCGAGAGACGATTGAGTTGGCCGAGCAAATCGAACTCGGCTTTTTGCTCTTCGAGGAACTTGTCGCGCACCGGAGCGGCGAACGGCAGCGGGTTGCGCGGATCGACATTGAGACGAACGCCGTTGTGTTCCGGCCCGAGATAGCTGCCGCCGTGGCCGTTGACGCCGGCGCAGCAGTCGGCGAGCGGCGTTCCAAGGACGACAAACTGCGGCAGGTTCTCGTTGAGCGCGCCGAGGCCGTAATGGACCCAACTGCCAATCGTCGGGAAAGCACCTTCGAGGGAGTGGCGGCCGGTGTGGAACTGCAGTTGGGCGCCGTGATTGTTATCGGTAGTCCACATCGAGCGGACGAGGGCGAGATCGTCGGCGCAGGCAGCGACGTTGGGCCACCAGTCGCTGATGTCGAGGCCGCTCTTGCCCCACTTGCGATGGCCGATCTGCATCGGGAAAATCTTTGGATGCACCTGATGCAAACCGGGGACGACTTCGCGCAGGTTCTGCTTGAGGAAGGGCGATTCAAGCGTCGCCTTGTAGGGCGTCTCGGCGATGGTCTTGCCGGCGTACTTGTTTAGCTCGGACTTAGGATCGAACGACTCCATCTGGCTGGTGCCGCCGGTCATGAAGAGCCAGATGACGCTCTTCGCCTTCGGCGCGAAGTGCGGCTCCCTCTTCGCCGCTTGCGGCTTGGCGGGTTCCTTGCCCTGTGCGAGCATCGCGCCGAGGGCGAGGCCGGTGAAGCCCATGCCCACGTCGGCAAGGAAGGTTCGGCGATGGGTGCCGGAACAGCGAGGATGATGAGCAGAGTGCATGGCGTGGTCCCAGGGGCAAGACAGGCGTCAGCGGATCGTCACAAAATCATTGTGGTTCATCAGCACGAGAATCAGGCTCTCCCGCGCGCGTAACTTCGGATCGCTCGACGGCGGCAGGATGCTCTCGGGGCCGTCGGCAAGCTTCAGCTTCTTTGCGTCGGCCAGCAGCGCCGCCTGTGTCGTCAGGAACTTCTCGCAGGCCGTCACTTCCTCCACAGTCGGAGCGCGACACAACACTGCCTCGAATCCCGCTTTGATAAAGGCGGCGTCGGCCGGGTCATTCAGCTTCCGCGCCAGCAGACGGGCCTGATTCTGAGCGAGCGTGCTGTTGGCCAGCGCCAGTGCCTGCTGCGGCACGATACTGACCGGCCGGTTGTAACACTCGACCATGCTCGCGGCGTCGAACAGGTACAGGAACTCCATCTGCTTCTCCGGCGAGTGGCGGAAATACAGACTGCGGCGCGGCACCGTCAGCCCCTGGCGCTGATCGATGTCGGGGCCGCCGCGCGTCAGGTCGAGTTGGCCGCCAAGGTGCAGCAGCGTGTCGCGCACCACCTCGCCCTCGGCCCGGCGAACGTTCATCCGCCAGAGCGCGCGATTGTCCATGTCGAGCGCCACATTCGCCGGATCGGTCTTCGAGTCCATGCGATAAGCGCTGCTGGTCACGATCAGGCGATGAATGTGTTTCATGCTCCAGCCGTGAGCCATCAACTCGTCGGCCAGCCAGTCGAGCAGTTGCGGATGCGTCGGTGGCTGGCCATTTTTGCCGAAGTCGAACACCGTCGGCACAAGCGCGGAGCCGAAGTGGCGCAGCCAGATGTGATTGACCGCGACACGAGACGCCAGCGGATTGCTCCGATCCGTGATCCACCGCGCTAGCGCCAGCCGCCGGCCCGTACTGGCAGCGGGAAAGACAGCCACTACTCGCGGTCGATAGGCAGTCGTGACGGGTGCCTTCGCGTCCGTCTCCGCCTTCTTCAGCGCCTGTTCGGCGGCCAACTTCTGGGGCGGCTGTTTGGCAAGCACCAGCGCCTTCGCCGCCTCACGAATTGTCTGCTGTCGCTGGGCGACGACGGTTTGCTCGGCAACCTTCTTCCACTCGTCGGAACCCTTCTTGCCGGCGTCTTCGAGTCGTTCGACTTGCAAGACGAGCAGTATCGCCTGATGCCGGGCCTCCGCAACGGCGAGGTCCGCCTCCGCCAGCGCCACGTCGCCTTTCGTCTTTCTCGCGGTATCAACAGCGATCTTTGCCAGACGAATGCTCTCCGCGCCGCTCTTGATCAGTTCCTCGATGACGAAGGGGCGTTTGTCCGGAGCGATGGCCGACGCGGTCATCTTCACCGGCTCCGGCTTGAAGGCGATCCCGCCCAGCGCCGCCGGCACTCCCGGCGGAAGCGCCTTGCTCTTGTCGGGCTTGCTCTCGTCGCCGCGCGTGAAGAGATACGTCAGCGCGCCGGCCTCGGCATCGTAGACGCGCGGCAGACCGTCCTTGGCGACGTCGGCCTGTCCCGGCACCCGATCCGTCCGGACGCGATGCGGCTCGAAGATGGCGCGGAACTGGTAATACTCCTTCTGCGAAATCGGATCGTAGAAGTGATCGTGACAGCGCGCGCAGTTGAGCGTCACGCCGAGGAACGCCTTGCCGGAATGTTCGACGATGTTTTCGAGCCAGACGTTGCGGTTGAACAGGAACCAGTTGCGCGCCAGGAAGCCGGTCGCGCGGACGGTGTTGGCATCGTCCGGCGCGATCTCGTCGCCGGCCAGCATCTCCTGCACCATGCGGTCGTAACCCTTGTCGGCGTTGAGTGACTCGACGATCCAGTCGCGCCAGTGCCAGATGTGCCGCATGCTGTCGCGCGCCTCCTCGCCGTAGCCGGCCCAGTCGCTGTAGCGCCAGACGTCCATCCAGTGCCGGCCCCAGCGCTCGCCGTGGCGCGGATCGTTCAGCAGCCGATCGACCACCTTCTCGTAAGCATTCGACGAAGCATCCGCGAGAAAGGCACGCAACTCCTCGCGCGTCGGCGGCAATCCGATCAGATCGAGAGAGGCGCGCCGCAGCAGCACCTCACGCGCCGCCTCGGGCCGCGGCTTCAATCCCTGCCGCGCATGCTCGGCGGCGATGAATAGATCAATTGAGTTTCGGATTGGTGATTTCGGATTTCGGGTTTGCGGCAGAGGGGGTCGCCGTACCGGCTCGAAGGCGGACCAGGAGCGCGACTCGATCTCTTTCAGGAACGCAGTTTGCACCTGAAGTGCCTTGTCGAGTTCGGCGGCGGAGGGACGGTCGGCCTTGTCGCCGGGGTTGTGGCCGGCGAGCAGTTCGAGAAGGTTCGGTACGCCGTCGCCATCGCTGTCCTCATTGGCAATGGCGCGAATGCGATCGGCGATGTCGCTTTTCTTGCCGGCCTTCTTCAGTTCGTCGCGAACAGCGGCCAGGCGCGCGCCGAAGGGATTGTGCGGCTTGTCGCTTCCCTCGACACCGCCCGGAGCGTCGGGCAGGTGGCAAGTTCGGCAATCGTTCAGGCGCGGAGCGAGACGCGGACCGAGAAAGTCCGCAAGCGCCTTCTTGTGAGCGGGCTTGGCCCAGGCGCTCGCACCGAGAAGCAGAAGCCCGATCGAACTCAGGACTGTGAGCGCGTGGCATCGCATGGCTGCTGGTTCCCGGTGGGCTGGACAGAGGCGGGAGAACGAGGACCGATGGTCTGATTGTAACGGTCGTCGTCGGCGATGCCCTCACGATTTTTCCACGAACAACAGATCGGGCAACTTCGCGGATAGCGCATCCAGGGCGGATCATTCAACTTGATGGGAAGGATACTTCTCGCTGCCCTTCAAGGATTGTCTTGGCGAAAGAGGCCGAACCGGGAAGAATGGGTAAGGTAGGCGATTAGTATTGAGCAGCCCGTCGCACGGAGGCGTCCCGCGAGCTATCGTCCCGTGAGGGTGCGACGTTATGAAAAAGCTCTTCATCATCCTGCTGTTGCTCGGCGGCGGATTTGCCGGCGCGGCCTGGTGGTGGCACCGTCACCATGCCGGCTCGGGAAATGGCAACGCCTACACGACGATGCCCGTCGAGTTTGGCCGGCTGGTCGAGACGGTCAGCGCCACCGGTGTCGTGCAGCCGCGCCAGACGTACTCCATCGGCTCCGAGGCGAGCGGGCGCGTCGTTGAGATAGCAGTCGATTTCAACCAGGAAATCGAGGAAGGAGCGATCCTGCTCCGGCTCGACGATCAGGTCGCCAGCCAGCAGCGCGACCAGGCCCGCACTGCCATCGAGGCGGCCGGCATCGGTGTCAAGCAGGCCGCGGCCCAGCGCGATACAGCGCAAAAAGTCCTCGAACGCGAACAGACCCGGCCGCCGGAATTGAAGCGCGACATCGAGGTGCAAATCCTGTCGAATCAGCTTGCCGCGTCGGAAGCCGCTCTCGAAGGCGCGCGTAACAAGGTCAAGCAGGCCGAGCAGGCGCTTGCCCTCGCGGAACTGGCCCTGACGAAAACGGTCGTCCGCGCTCCCGTCCTCAAGGGAAGCGAGAAGAGTTCCGGCATCGGCAGTCTCGCGGAAGGCGCCAGCGCCAGCAAGCCGCGGCGCAAGTTCCTCGTCCTCGATCGCAAGGTGTCGCTCGGTCAGATGGTCGGCCCACCGCTGCAGGCTCATCTGTTCACGCTGGCCGGCGATCTCGACACAATGCAGATCGACGCCCAGGTAGCCGAGGGCGACGTCAGCAAGGTGGCGAAGGGGCTGACGGCCGACTTCACGGTCGCCTCCTATTCCGATGCGGACCTGCACTTTACCGGCACGGTTCGCGACGTCCGCATGCTGCCGATCAACGATCGCGGCGCGGTCTTTTACAAGGTGATCCTCGAAGCAAAGAACGAGTCCGATCCAGCGACGGCCCGCTGGCGTCTGACGCCTGGAGTGACGGCCACGATCGACATTATTCGCCGACAGCACGACAAGACATGGAAAATGCCGGCGATGGCACTGAGCTTCCAGCCGGACGATACGAAGCTCAGCGAGGCAGCCCGCGCCAAACTGCGCCGCGGGCAGGCCGACAAGGAACGCGAACACTGGCGTCCGGTGTGGATGGTTGGTGAGGACCACACACCCTGGCCGGTGTTCGTGCGTATCGGCGGCACGAACAAGGCCGGCGACATGGGCATTCGCGATCAGTCCTTTATCGAGGTGCTGGAGTGGGACCCGGAACTGTCCTCGAAGCCAGACGCCGACAAACAGGAGACTTATCCCCAGGTGATTATCGGGGCGCCGCAGGAGAAAGCGGGACTGTTCAATCCGCCCAACATCAAGTTTTAGAAGTCAGAAGTTAGAAAACCAGCCCCGAGCGCAAGCGACGGGGTCCATCTGTCTTGGCTGACTTCTGACCATGGGCAACAGCCATGATCGAACTGCGCGACGTGAAGAAGACGTACTCCACCGGCGATGTGGAAGTGCGCGCCCTGCGCGGCGTGTCGCTGACCATCGCGGCGGGAGAGTTCGTCGCCATTATCGGGGCCAGCGGGTCCGGCAAATCGACGCTCATGAACCTGATCGGCTGTCTCGATCGTCCGTCATCGGGCGCGTATCTCCTCGACGGGCAGGACGTTGGCCGGCTCGGGCGTACCGACCTCGCTCATCTGAGGAACAAGAAGCTCGGCTTCGTCTTTCAGGGGTTTAACTTGCTGGCTCGGCATACCGCCCTGGAGAATGTAGCCCTGCCGATGCTCTATGCGGGAGTGTCGGCGCGGAAGCGGCACGAGCGGGCCATGAAACTGCTGACGCTGGTCGGCCTGGCCGAACGCTGCAATCATCGCCCGAATCAACTCTCGGGCGGCCAGCAGCAGCGCGTCGCCTTCGCCCGGGCGCTGGTAAACGAGCCGCGCGTGCTGCTGGCCGACGAGCCGACCGGCAACCTCGACTCGGTGACCGGAGCGGAGATCCTCGCCGAGTTTCAACGGCTCAACCGCGAGCAGAAACAGACAATCATTCTGGTGACGCACGATGCCTCCATTGCCGCCGTGGCGCCCCGATTGGTAACGGTCAAGGATGGCCTGGTGGCCAGCGACGTCCGCCGGGTGCGCGAACCGGTCTGGGACTATCCCTTGCCCGAAGGGGCCATCGACTTCCCGGCTGTTCCCAAAAGCAAGAAGACCGTCGAGGCGCGATCATGAACCTCTTCTCCGCCATCCGCATTGCGCTCGATGCGCTGCTGGGCAACAAGACGCGCACCGCCCTCACCAGCCTTGGCATCGTCATCGGCATCAGCGCCGTCATCGCCCTGGTGTCGGCGGGCGAGGGCGCACGCTCCAAACTCGACGACCGTCTCGGCAGCCTCGGCAAGAACCTGATCGTCGTCCGTCCCGGCTCGCGCAGTTCGCAGGGCATGATCGCCGACTTCGCGCCCCTGGCCATCGCCGACGCCGACGCCATTCGCCATCAGCTTCGGCCCATGCTTGTCGGCGTCGCCCCGACTCAGTTGACCCAGCGCATCGCGTCGAGTCCCAGCGCCAGTGTCCCGACGACCATCTGCGGCGCCACGGCGGAGTTGTCTCCCGTGCGGCTGTGGCATTCCCGGACCGGGCGATTCTTGACCGAGGACGACGACAAGCGCCAGGCCCTCGTCTGCATCGTCGGCGCGACGGTCCGCAAGAAGCTCTTTCCCCGGGAAACCAATCCGCTCGGCCAGGTCGTCCGCATCGATCGGCTGCGGTTCCGCGTCATCGGTGTCCTCGCGGACAAGGGCCGCTCGCCAACGGGGGCCGACCAGGACGATCAGATCATGGTGCCGTTGACGACACTGCAGCGCAAACTGGCCGGCGAGGAGCGCCTCAGTTCGATCCTGACTGCCGTGCCGGATGAAGCAATGCTGGATCGCGCCAAGCAGGAAATTGGCCGTATCCTGCGCGAGAAGCACCATCTGAAACCGGGGGCCGAGACGTTCGATGTATCGAGTGTCAATGAGATCGCCGCCCTGGCCAAGGTGGTGTCGGCCACGCTGCAAGGACTGATCGTCGTCATCGCGTCCATTTCGCTGCTGGTCGGTGGCATCGGCATCATGAACATCATGCTTGTCTCGGTGACGGAGAGAACGCGCGAGATCGGTCTGCGCATGGCTGTCGGTGCCACGCCGTTCGACGTCCTGACGCAGTTCTTGCTTGAGGCGATGGTGCTGTCGATGCTGGGCGGGCTGATCGGCATCGGCGTCGGGATCGCGGCAGCGCTCAGCCTGGCGAAGCTGGCGCACTGGCCGTTGATCCTGTCGCCGGCGGCGGTGATGATCGCCTGTGCGGTATCGGCGGCGGTCGGCATCTTCTTCGGCTACTATCCTGCCTGGAAAGCGTCGCGGCTCGATCCAATCGAGGCACTGCGATACGAGTGACCACGAAACCTCTTGGCGTTTCCGGGGTATAATTCGGATAGTCAAGCCCGGCCGCGGCGTTGGCGGGGCAAACTCCCACCGGAACAGCATCCATGCATTCGCATCCGCTTTTCCTCACCTGCCTGGCCCTCTGTCTGCCCCTGTGCAGTGTCCCGGCGCAGGAGCGAGCCAGGGTCCCCATGTCGCAAAGCGTTGCGGTCCCTCCCGGAGTGCGTTTTGAGGAGGGGCTGGATTATTGCAAAATCAGTGAGACGCGCTCGCTGAAACTGGACGTCGCCCGGCCGCAGGGCAAGGGGCCCTTTCCGACCATCGTCCTCATCCCCGGCGGCGGCTGGCTCAGCGAGGGCCGGGTCTTCAAGCGGCCCTTGCAGTTCGACCTGGCGGCGCGCGGCTACGTCGCTGTCTCGGTGGAGTATCGCGGCGCGCCGACGTCGCCGTTTCCGACGCAACTGTATGACGTCAAAAGTGCGGTTCGCTGGCTTCGCGCCAACGCGGCCCGGTTCGAGATCGACTCGAATCGGCTGGCGGCGGTCGGCTACTCCGCGGGTGGCAACATCGCCTCGCTTCTGGGTCTGACGACGCCTCGGGACAGGCTGGAGGGCGCGGCGGGCGATCTGAAGCAGTCGAGCCAGGTGTCGCTGGTGGTCAGCCATTACGGCATCAGCGACTTCGCCGCCCTGTACGACGGCCACTGCCTGGCGAAACCATTGACGAGGGAACGTGTCTATGTGAAGCTCGTGCTGGACACGTTCCTCGGCGGCCCGCCGCTGATGTTCGCGGACGTGTATCGCAAGGCGAGCGCGGTCAGTTACGCGCGCAAGGACGCACCGCCAATGCTGCTGCTGCACGGCACCGAGGATAAGGTGATCCCGCTGAGCCAGTCGCAGGCGTTGCGCGACCGGCTGGTGAAGGAGGGCGTGCCGGTGACGCTGGAGGAGATCAAGGGCGGCGGCCACGACTATGCGGGGAACTTCGAGGAAGCGGCCAACAAGGTCATGTTCCGCTTTCTGGAGCAGCATCTCAAGCCGGGCAAGTAAGATGAGGCGTCGATTGTGATCTCGCCTCGCCGTGCAACGAAGCTGTTGGTCCCTCCTCTTCCTTGCCGTTGCCCCATTGACCGGACGCTTCGTCGGGTCGCTTCTCCTGTCCCGAATCTGAGGCGTCTCGATGAGCAACGCCAGGGAAAACAGCTTTCTCCAGAGTATCCTGGCCGCCCCTGAAGATGATGACTTGCGCCTGATCTTCACCGACTGGCTCGAAGAACAGGACGACGCCGACCGGGCCGAATTCATTCGCCTGCAGATACGTCAGGACCGGCTCGATCCCTTCTGTCCCTTGTGGGAAGAGATCCGAGAAAGAATCGAGGCACTCCTCGCGCAGCATCGCTCGCGCTGGGTGGCGAACTTGCCCGAGTGGGCTTCTCCACTCGTCGAGTTCCGGCGAGGATTTCCCGCCCATATCCGGCTGGGACTCGACGCCTTTCTGGAATCGGCCGATGAACTGGCCCGAGTCATGCCCCTGGAAAGCGCCGAAATCACTCTCCAGAGGCCTCAGGACCTGGACAGACTTGCGAGGCATCCCAGCCTGGGTCTGCTGCGCAAACTTAAAGTGGCTCCCTACGGAAAGCTGAATGCAGGCTCGATACGAGAGTTGGCGTTTTCGCCGTATCTGAGCCGTTTGGCCCACCTCGACCTTGCCTGTCAAAAGATCGGCAGCGAGGGAGTTGCCCATCTGGCTCGTGCAATCTTGCCCGCTCTGCGCATCCTTGACTTGTTTGCCGCCGAACTCGGTCCGGAAGGACTGGAGGCTCTGCACTCTGCCTCCTTCCTGGGCCAACTTACGGAATTGCAACTGGGAGCCAATTCTCTTGGCCCTGGCCATCTTGGGTTCCTGACGTTCACGCCGGCTCTGGAGGTGCTGGAACTGGATTCCGTCGGGCTGGCTGACGGTGACATGGAGGTCATGGCCAAGGCTCACCTGACCCACCTGCGCAACCTTGCCCTTTCCGAAAACGCCATCAGCCATCAAGGGCTGGCTGTACTGGCGTCATCGCCTTGCCTGGCCTCCTTGACAAAGTTGGGACTGTATAAAAACCCTTTGGGAGAGGGCGCCGGCGAAGCCCTGGCCAATGCCTCTTTCCGACTCACCTCTCTGGAGCTTGACGATGTCGAACTAGGTGATGCAGGGCTGGCTCGATTTGTTCTCTCGGACCGGGTCGAACACCTGAGTACCCTCACCCTGGCGAAGAACAGTCTGACCGTGGCCGGCACCCGCATTCTGGCCGAGTCTCCGCACCTGCGCCAGCTGAGGCATCTGGACCTGAGTCAGAACCCACTGGGCAGTGACGGGGCGCTTACCCTTCTCACCGCTCCCTCGCTTCCGTCTCTCCGTCATCTTGACCTGGACAGGACGAATATTGCGGCACTCCCTTCCATCCCCTTGCCGCTCTCTCGCTCCGGCCTGAGTTTACGCTGCTTGCGGGTAGCTCGCAACCGAATCTCCGGTCCACTGGCTCAGTGCCTCTTCTCCCGGCCCGAACTGGCACAACTCGAAAGTCTGTTTGTGTTCGACAATCCCCTTGGGGCGGAAGGGATGGAAGCCATTGCCAGAAGTCCTGCCTTGACTAACCTGGACTGCCTGCACGCAAGTCACACCGCGTTGGGGACCAAAGGCGCCCAGGCCCTGGCAGCTTCAACAAGCCTGCATCGGCTGCGGAGTTTGGTTCTCATTGACTGCGGACTGGGCGACGAGGGACTGGAGGCCCTTGCTGGTTCCCCGATCCTGGCCTCAGTTGAGAAGCTCGATCTCAATCAGAACGGCATTCAAGTACGAGGAGCGCTGGCGTTGGCCGCCAGCCCCAACCTGCGGCGCTTGCAGCAACTGAGTTTGTACGACAACCCATTGGGAGACGCGGGGGCGGTAGCTCTTACCCGGGCAGTCTGGGTTGAAGAGATCACCCATCTTTCGCTGGGATATTGCCGGCTCGGGTCTGTCGCGGCCCGGGCAATGGCCTCGGTGCCCTTTCCTGGCCTGGGCAGGCTGCGATACTTGGGGCTGATTGGGAATACCCCGGAGTTGCAAGCGGCCCTCTCTGATTTGCATGCGCGATTCGGTTCGTCCGTGTCTTTTTCCTGATGATCTCTGCACGCGGATCGAGCCGCAGCACTTCCCGAAAGCAGCCGGCCGCGTCTTCGTGTCGTCCCTGCCGGGCGAGGGCATTACCCAGGTAGAGCAGACCGGGGACGACCTCGTAGCCACAACCGGCTCGGTTGTCGGCTTCTGCGTAGCCACAACCGGCTCGGTTGTCGGCTTGTTGCTCAGCCAACAAGCGAGGCCGCTTGTGGCTACGGTCCTCCGCAAGCGCTGCCGCGATCCGTGCAAACACCTCGTTCCAGTCGCCGCGCTGCTTCTGGCGAAACAGCCGCATCGACGGATACCACGGACAATCCTCGCGCTCCAGCAGCCAGCGCCAGTCGGGCGCACACGGCAGCGCCAGCCAGACCGGCACACCCAGCGCCCCGGCCAGGTGAGCGATCGACGTATCCGACGTGACGACGAGATCCAGGCCTTTCATGATGGCGGCCGTGTCGGTGAACGCCCCATTGCGGTCGAGGTCCTGTCCCAGGTCGAGCAGCGGAAAGCCCGCGCCTGCGAGTTGCTCGGACCCCGGCCCGCGCTGCAAGCTGATGAGCCGCACGCCGGGAATTCGGGCCAGCGGGGCAAAGTGCCGCAGCGGAATGGAGCGCTGCCGATCCTTCTTGAAACGCGGGTTGCCCTGCCAGGCGATGCCGACCTTGCACCCCGCCAGACGCGACAGCACCTGTCCCCAAAGCCGCAGCAAGCCCTCCTCGGCAAACAGATACGGAACCGGCGTGGGAATGCTGTCCAGCGCCGTGCCGAACAGGAACGGCAAGCTCATCAGCGGCGCCTGCACGTCAAACGGCGGCAGCGGCGCCCGGGCCGGCACCAGCA
>JBBSDR010000041.1:0-13783 GCA_038240465.1 Gemmatales bacterium | reverse complement strand
GGTCGTGTCGATGAACTGACGCAGGATCGCGAGCAACTCGAAGCACAACTCGTGGCCGCCATCGCCGAGAAACGTGGAAGCAAACCGCTGCCGCCGCCCACCGCGACCCGAATCAAGGCCGCTCTGCCGGAGTCCAGCGCACTCGTCGATTTCTTTGTCTATCGGCACGCCATCCGCGACGACGAGAAACGTCCCCCCGGACGATATCTCCTTGCCTTTGTCGTCCGCCGCGGGCAACCTGTCGTCCTGGTCGAGCTGGGTTCGGTCGAGGCGATTGGCACTGCGGTGGATCAGTGGCGCAAGGATTACGGCAAGGAAACCGGCGCCGCGATGAGCAAGCTCCTCTGGCAGCCTCTGGAAAAGCACCTGGCCGGAATCGATCTGCTCCTCGTCTCGCCGGATGGTCCGCTCGGGCGGTTTCCCTTCGCCGCGCTGCCGGGAAAGAAGCCGGGCAGCTATCTCATTGAGGACCTCAGCGTTGCCGTCGTTCCCGTGCCGCAAATCCTGCCCGAACTGCTCGCCGGAGAGGGAAAGCTCGAAGGACCGCTCTCCCTCCTGCTCGCCGGCGACATCGACTTCGATGTCGCTCCGGGCCGAGCGCCCGCCCCACTCGCCTTTGCGGTGCCTCCGTTGCCCACTGGAGAAATCCTCAATCGCGCGCCGAAAAGCGAGCAGCCATTGGCTCAAGACCGGGTGCTGTCGTTCGGTCCCATTCCTGACGCGGGGAAAGAGATGTCAGCCATCGCGAAGTTGTTCGAGGAGAGGGCGAACAAGAAGCCAGACAAGATCCTCAAGGGCAACGAGGCGACGGAGGAGGCGTTTCGCACGACGGCCCCCGGCAAGACGCATCTGCACCTGGCAACTCACGGGTTCTTCGCTCCAGCACAGCTGCGATCCGCGCTGGCCCCCTCCGAGGATGCGGTTGGCCGAATGAAGGCCGGGCGGCTGACGCGAACTCATCCGGCCCTGCTGTCCGGGATTGCCCTGGCGGGAGCCAACCACGGTCCTCGAGGAGACGCCCAGTCCGATGACGGCATCCTGACTGCCGCCGAACTTGCCGAGATCGATCTGACGAAAGCGAGGTTGGTGGTCCTGTCGGCGTGCAACACGGGGCTGGGTGATACAGCGGGAGGAGAAGGATTACTTGGCCTTCAGCGCGCCCTGCACATTGCTGGCGCTCATTCTGCTGTTACCAGCTTGTGGGATGTGCCGGACGAGGCCACACGCCTTCTGATGATCGAGTTCTACACCAACCACTGGGTTCGCAAGATGAAGACCCTCGACGCGCTCCGCGAAGCGCAGTTGACTCTGCTGAAGACCTATTCTGTGAAGGGAAAGCAACTCGTGCGCGCTCCGCGCGGTGAACGCCCCATCGAACCGAAAGAGGCAGGCCGACTGTCGCCGGTCTACTGGGCAGGATTCGTCCTGAGCGGAGATTGGCGCTGAATCCACTTCCAGGTGTAAACCGGGTCTCAATTTCTGTCTCGGAGATTACGCCGGAACCCAGAAGGAGTAGGTGCATGGGCAGATTGAAACCGGAAGTCCGAGGATTCGCGATCCTGTCCGAGTTGCTCGATCGTCTCGGCGACATTCCCCCCCAACGAATCTGGCTCAATCCGCGGCCGGGAACGGCCACGGAACAGGATGTGATCCAGGCCGAGGCACGCTGCAACCGGCTGTGCGAACTTATCGATGGGACGCTCGTGGAGAAAGCGATGGGATTCTACGAGTCGCGTGTCGGCCTCGCTCTTTGCTTTTTTCTCGAGGCGTTTCTCGATGTACACGATCTCGGCATCCTGTTTCCCGCGGATGCAATGATGCGGCTCGAACCCGGTCAGGTTCGCCTGCCTGACGTTTCCTTCTTTTCCTGGGACCATTTCCCCAATCGTCGTCTGCCCGCCGGTCAGATTCTCGATCGGGTACCCGATCTGGCCGTTGAGGTCCTCAGCCCTTCCAACACGAAGAACGAAATGGATCGCAAGCGGCGCGAGTATTTCCTCAATGGCTGCAAGCTCGTCTGGGAGGTCGATCCCGCCAAGAAGACCGTCCGCGTCTATACTGCCCCCGATGAGTCGAGATTGATCCGCGAACGAGGAACGCTCGACGGCGGAGTTGTGCTGCCTGGATTCAAGCTGCCCGTTGCCGAGTTGTTTGCCCGAGCGGGAGAACGCCACGCTCCAGAAGATCAGCAATGATGTTTGTCGTCAGGAAACAGGCCATGCATCACGATATGCCTCACTCTCGCCGTGACTTCCTCACCCGCGCCGGCGGTGGACTCGGTCTGCTCGCCCTGTCCTCGCTGCTGGAGCGCGATGCCCTTGCGAGTCAACAGGGGGCTTACGCCTCCCGCTCGCCCCGGCCCCAGCATCGGCCGGTTGCGACAAGTGTCATCTGGTGCTTCCTTGATGGCGGTCCCTCACACGTCGATCTGTTCGACCCGAAGCCGGCACTGACGAAGCTCGACGGCAAACCGCTGCCCGGCGGCTTCGACCGGCCCGTCACCGCCATGGGCCGCACCGCCTTCACCCCCCTGCTCGCCTCCAAACGCAAGTTCCAGCGCCACGGCCAGAGCGGACGCTGGGTAAGCGACTGGTATCCGCATCTCGCAACCTGCGTCGATGACATCGCCTTCCTCAAGGGCTGTCACGCCGACGGACTCAATCACGTCGGCAGCGTCTGCCAGATGAACACCGGCAGCATCCTCGGCGGCCGGCCCTGTCTCGGCTCGTGGGCGCTCTACGGTCTCGGCACGCTCAGCGACAACCTGCCCGGTTACGTCGTTCTGCTCGACTATCCCGAGGACCCGCCCGGCGGCTCGCGCAACTGGTCCACCGGCTTCATGCCCGCCAGTTATCAGGGGACACGGTTCCGTTCCGGCAAGACGCCCGTCCTCTATCTCGATCCGGCGGACGCCGTCCCGGGACAGCAGCGCGCCAAGCTCGACTTCCTCCAGGAACTGAACCGCCGGCATCAGAAGGGACGTGAGGAAGACAGCGAACTGGAGGCTCGCATCGCCTCGTATGAACTGGCGTTCCAGATGCAGAAGTCCGCTCCCGAGGCGAACGATCTGAGCCGCGAGACGGACGAGACGAAGAAGCTCTACGGCATCGACCGTCCCGAGACGGAACGCATGGGCCGAAGCTGTCTGCTGGCACGGCGGCTGGTGGAGCGCGGCGTCCGCTTCGTGCAGGTCTACAGCGGCTCCGGCAGCAAGTGGGACGCCCATGCCGACGTCGAGAGCAACCATGCGAAGAACTGCCGTGAGAGCGATCAACCCATCGCGGCCTTGTTGAAAGACCTGAAAAGGCGCGGCCTGCTCGAATCGACGCTGGTGGTTTGGGGCGGCGAGTTTGGCCGAACGCCGATGAGCGAGAGCGGCAAGGGACGCGATCACAATCCGTATGGCTTCACGATGTGGCTGGCCGGCGGCGGCATCAAGGGCGGCGTCGAACATGGCGCGACCGACGACCTCGGTCTGTGGGCGGTCGAGGGACGAACGCACGTCCACGACATTCACGCCACCATCCTGCACTGTCTGGGATTGGATCACCTCAAGCTGACCTATCCGCACGATGGCCGCGATGAACGCGCCACGATCAACGGCGGCAAGGTCATCAAAGCCATCTTGCCTCTTGCGGTCTAGCAGGGTGACGGTACACTAACACCGCAAAACCCGTCCTCCGGAGTGATCGCACCATGCCCGCCAACTGGGATGCCGACTGTCAGAACGCCATCGACCTCGCCAAACAGACCCTGAAGGATGGCGAGCCTCTCGGCGTCGTCCCCCTCTTCGACGCCCTCTATCACAGCACGCCTCTGAAGAAACTCCAGGGCCTGGAAGCACTCGAAGCGTACATCCCTTCGCCGCAAACAGTGCGCACCGACATCCCCTCGGTGCCGCCCTCGGACGCCCTCAAGCGCGTCCTTGGCCCGCTCATGGGCAGGCTGCTCACTCCTCGTGAGCTGTTTACCGCGCTGCTGGCCTCCGAAGAAGTCCTGCAAACGCTGCGGCAGCGCGGACTGGACGACGCTCGCCTGCAACAGATCCAGGGATCGCTCCAGCCCGCCCCGGCTGCACCCACAGCCGCGCCCTCTCTGGCCGCGCCAGCGGCTGTGCCGACGAGTTGGCGCGAGTCGCCGGCGCGAACCGAGGCGATGCGAAACCTCGATTCCTTCGGGAAGTTCCTCACCGTCCCGCCCGGCCCAAAACTCGGCAGGCTGACTCCGGTCGATAAGCCACTGCGCAAATTCCTCCTGCACCTGGCCACGCCACGCATCCGCGGCGTCCTGCTCGTCGGGCCTTCCGGCATCGGCAAGACCACTCTCGTTCACAGCCTCGCCCAGCGCGTCTTGCACGAGCCGGACAAACTGCCGGCGCCGCTTCGCGACATCGACCTGTTCGAGTTGAGTCCCGGCTTCCCCGGCGACAGCGATGGCGGATCGCCCTATGGCAACGCCTCCCCGCAACAGCGCGTCCGCGAACTGTTCCGCAAGCTGGCCGAGCAGCCGCGCATCTACCTGTTCGTCGATCGCATCTTCGCGTTCCTCGCCGCCGTTCACGGCCTGAACCTGTTCGAGAACTTCAAGCGGCAGATGGATGACGGCGCGCTCACCTGTATCGGCTGTCTGACGCCCGAGGAACTGAATCGGCTGATCGAAATTGACGCGACTCTCACCCGTCGCTTCCGCGTGCTGCACCTGGCGCCGGCCACGCGCGAAGAGACCGTGAACATCCTGAAGATTCGCCGCTCTCGTCTGGAGGAGTATTTCCAGATCAAGATCCCCGAGGAGCAACTGGTCCGCACGGTCCAGTTGGCCGACGACCACCTGCGCGATCGTCATCAGCCGGAGAAATCACTGCGTCTGCTCGAGACTGCTTGCGCCAGTGCCATCGTCGATACCCCGCCGGCAACCCAGTTAGAGGACCGCCATCTGACCGAGGCCGTGGAGCAGTTCGTCGGTCCGATCATTCTGGCTGGCCCGCCGCTGTCGGTCGATGAAGTAGGACAGCGACTCCGCGAACGCATCAAGGGCCAGGAGGGCGCCCTGCGCGGCATTGCGAGAGCGTTCGTCTCGGGACGATCCGAGGCCGGCTGGATTCGACGCGGTGGGCCGCGCGGCGTCTACCTGTTCGGCGGCCCGACCGGCGTCGGCAAGACGGAGACGGCGGTGCAGTTGTCGAGCATCCTCGGCGGCGGCCATGAGGCCCTGGTGCGCGTCGATTGTCAGAACCTGCAAGGCGGTGGGACAGGACATGAGGCCCATTCGATCATCTGGCGATTGCTGGGTGTGGCGCCGGGATACGTCGGCCATGTGGCCGGCTGCAAGGATGGTCTGCTGGTCAAGGTGCGCGATTTTCCCGAGAGCATCCTGCTGCTGGACGAGTTCGAGAAGGCGGACAATGCGGTCGGCAAGATCCTGCTACGCATCCTCGACGAGGGCAAGGCCCAGGACTCGGAGGGCAACGAACTGGACTTCCGCCGCTGTTTCGTCATCCTGACCACCAACGCCGGCGTCAGCCTGCAGCAGAACAAGGGTCCGGCGGGCTTTGGCGGCGTCTTCGCGCCGAACAAGGACGAGGAGGATGTCGCGATCCCCGTTGTGACCCGGCAGGACCTGGAGCAGGACTTGCAGGCGTCCGGCCTCGGTCCCGAGTTCCTGGCTCGCATTCATCAGATGTTCTTCTTCCAGGCCGTGCCGCGCAAGGCCATTGAGGAAATCGTCGCCGACGAGATGAAGACGCTCAAGGAGCAGGCCGCGGCGCGGAAGTACGAGTTCGAGTGGGCGGCCGAGTTGCCGGGCCGGCTGGCGGCGCTGTGGAACCCCGAGAAGGGCGTCCGCTATGCCCAGAAGCTGGTCCGCGAGAGCATCACCGATCAGCTCAGCATCGCGGCGTTCGAGGGCGAACTGGACAACGTGCAGACCATCCGCATCGAGGTCTTGCCGGACCCCGAGGCGGCCGACGTTCAACGCCAGGTCAAGGACGGCCGGCTCACCATTCGCATTCCGATCAAGGACCACCGGCCGGCTCATGTCTGATCTCGTGTCCCGATCACCCGGCAATGGAGGAGCCATCCCATGCCATTCCTGTCGCGCTCGCTGTTCGGTCTTTGCCTGCTCGCAACTGTTGCCCCGGCCCTCGTCTTCGCCGCCGATCCGACGGCCACGGGGCCGAAGACCGGACTCATTCCGCGCAAGGTCCTATTCGGCAATCCCGACAGGGCCGGCGCGCGCATCAGTCCCGACGGCAAACGGCTCAGCTATCTCGCGCCTGTCAAGGGCGTCCTCAACGTCTGGGTCGGCCCCCTCGACAAACCCGAAGACGCGAAGCCCGTCACGAAGGACACCAAACGCGGCATCCGCAGTTACTTCTGGGCCTTCACCAGCAGGCATCTGCTCTACATCCAGGACAGCGAAGGCGATGAGGATTTCCACGTCTACTGCGTCGATCTCGACAACAATGAAACCCGCGATCTCACACCGTTCAAGAAGGTCGCTGCCCGGATCGAGGCCGTCAGCCACAAGTTTCCCACCGAGATCCTCATCAACCTCAACGATCGCGATCCGCAATTCCACGACGTCTATCGCGTCAATTTGCTGACGGGCGCGCGCAAGCTCCTCCAGAAGAACACCGAGTTCCTCGGCTTCGTCACCGATGACGATTTCCGGATTCGCTTCGGCTCGAAGTTCACGAAAGACGGCGGACTGCAGCTTCTCGAACCGGACGGCACGGACGGCTGGAAGGAAGCCCTGGTGGTGCCGCAAGCCGACTCGCTGACGACCAGCGCCGTCGGCTTCGACAAGACCGGCAACGTCCTTTATCTCCTCGATAGCCGGGGCCGCGACACCGCCGCGTTCACGACGCTCGATCTCAAGAGCGGCAAGCAACTCGTCGTCGCCGAGGACAAGAAAGCCGACGCCAGCGGCATTGTCGCTCATCCCACCGAGTACACCATCCAGGCCATCTCCTTCACCTACGAGCGCACGCGCTGGGTGTTCAAGGACGCCGCCGTCGCCAGGGATTTCGCGGTGCTCGGGAAGGTCGCCGACGGCGAGATCAGCATTGCGAGCAAGTCCCTTGACGACAAGATGTGGATCGTGGCTTACCTCATGGACAATGGCCCCGTGCGCTATTACGTCTACGACCGGTCCACAAAGCAGGCACGCTTCCTGTTCACCAATCGCAAGGAACTGGAAGGCTTGCCGCTGCAGAAGATGCATTCGCGCGTGATCCGCTCGCGCGACGGCTTCGACCTTGTCAGCTACCTGACGTTGCCGCCCGGAGTCGATTCTGACGGTGACGGCAAGCCGTCGAAGCCGGTGCCGATGGTCCTCGCCGTTCATGGTGGGCCGTGGGGCCGCGACCGCTGGGGCTTCAATGGGCAGCATCAGTTCCTGGCCAATCGCGGTTATGCCGTGTTGAGTGTGAACTTTCGCGGCTCGACGGGCTTCGGCAAGAAGTTCCTCAACGCTGGCAACAAGGAATGGGCCGGCAAGATGCACGACGACCTGATCGACGCCGTCGATTGGGCCATCAAGGAGAAGATCGCCGACCCCGCGAAGGTGGCCATCATGGGCGGCAGTTATGGCGGCTACGCCACGCTTGTCGGCCTGACCTTCACGCCGGACAAGTTCGCCTGTGGCATCGACATCGTCGGGCCATCGAACCTGGTGACACTGCTCAAGACGATCCCGCCTTACTGGGCGCCGACCGTGCAGATGTTCAAGGACCGCGTCGGCGATCACCTGACGCCGGAGGGACGGAAACTCCTCGAGGCGCGTTCGCCGCTGAGTTTTGTCGATCGCATCAAGAAGCCGTTATTGATCGGACAGGGGGCAAACGACCCGCGCGTCAAGCAAGCCGAGGCCGATCAGATCGTCCAGGCGATGCAGGCGAAGAAGATCCCGGTGACGTATGTCCTCTTCCCGGATGAGGGCCACGGTTTCGCCCGTCCGGAGAGCAACCTGGCCTTCAATGCGATCGTCGAGGCGTTCCTGGCGCGACAGTTGGGAGGCCGATATGAGGCGATTGAGGACGCCTTCACCGGATCAAAGGTGACGGTGCCGGTGGGGGCCGATGACGTACCGGGACTGACCGAGAAACTGCCGAAGAAGTGAGGAGCGGTCGAACTCGCGAACCTGGCTTGACGCCGTGGCGACCTTCGCCCCGGGCCAGTTCCGGGTGCGCCACTTGAGATGGCGTACCCGGCGCGGAAACGCAAGTCGTTGGTCGAAGAGACGCTTATAATTCAGTGGCGGCTACCTTCGCTTCCCTTCACATTCCCGAGTTGGCATTCGGGATCGTCGCGGAACGGCTCCCTGAGACCTTGGATCGGCTTGCGTTGCATCCGTCGAAGCCGGTAAAATGGGGCTGGAGAGGTTGAATCCTCCGCCAGAGGAAATGCTCATGCAGGAATCCACCAGTTCGAGTGTCGATCTCTTCGACGAGGTCTATCCCGAAGCCCTTACGGAGCGATTGCGGTGGCTTGAGGAACAATTCAAGATCGACCGCACCCGCATGCTCCGCCTCATGGGTTTACCTGCCGATCAGGCAATGTCGAGCAGCGATTGCGAATGGCAGGTTCTCGTGCGCGAACACGAGTTTCAGGCTGAACAACTCGAACACCTGCTCACGCACTACCTCTCGTATTTCGACTACGACGCGGAGCAGGCACGGGAGTTCGCGACGAGATTCTCTCGCAAGGCGGCAGTGGAAGGCCCTCGATTGCAGGATTCCATCCCCGCCCTCGCCTTGGCCCACTCGGATGCAGAACGTGAGATGGTCCTCCTCAATGCGGCCCGGCAGGAAGGACCGCAACTTCTGCCGGCCATGGCGCTGCTCCTCGGCTCGCATTCCGAGGATGAGAATGGTGCAGCCGCACAGCCGCGCAACCGTCGGCCCCACTCCTCATGATCCACACCTTTGTCCCCAAAACGCCCTTCTATCGCGTGACCACGGCTGGTCGGAAATGGGGGGATGTGCTCTCTGGGAGGGGAGCACTGTACCTGTCGCCGGTCGGAAACCGCTACAACGTCGTGTTCCAACAGGCCGCCTATGTGTGCGACGATCTGGACGTGGCCGTCTCGGAGTTCGGGTACTACGCGGCGCGGGACTGGCAGGATCGCCTCGGGAACCATCACGTCCGGCCGGTTCCAGGCCCCCTGCAAAACGACTACACCCTGTGGCAGTTCACGCTTCAGGCGCCGAGCTATGCCATTGACGTGGAGAATGCTCCGGGGGTGGCTGTTCTGCTGCCGCCCTTCGCGCTTTTCAATCCGGGACGGAACTACGCAGTCACCCAGCACCTGGCGAACCATGCGGTGAGCTTCGTCGTTCCGGGACACCCACCGCCGCACCCGGGCTTGAAGGTCCCGGCAGTCCGCAGCCGCCATCTCCCAGCGGACACTCAAGTCAATTATGTGCTCTACCGTCTCCCGAATAGTCCGAAAGGGACTCTACTCAGCCGCTGGACACTCCGCATCGAGTTTCTTGACGTGCAGGGGAATTCGGTGACAGCCGCTTCACCTCGAGTCAACTGGGCCGAGCCTCGATTCATGCTTCTGTCCTACCCGCGTACACCCGGCGTTGCTCCTCCTGCTCCGCATGTGCTTGGGGCCTGGCGTCCCTGTCGCATTAATCACCTATAGGAGAGTGATTCATACGTTGATCGCCTCATTTTGCCACGAATCCCGCACGGCGAAGTTCAGAGGTGAGCAGATTGAGCGTGGGGTTCTCCTTCTTCAGTTTCTGTGCCTGTTGTTCCGCCAGCCCGGACTGTTTCGTGCCGGCGAGTGCTTCGCGAAGGTCCTTCAGGAGTGTGGCAATTTGAATGTAGGACTCTCTTGAGCGCACCTTCACAAGCTGCTCTGTTTCGCGCAGGGTCGGGGCCGAGTCCGCCGCCATGCCGGCAAGTCGTTTCGCACGCTGCCGAGCGGCCGTATCCGCTGCTTTCCGAGTGGCTTTGTTGTGAATGTCCTTGGCTGCGGTGCGCAGTTCGGCGATGGTTCGATCGCGCTGAACAGTCGGCCAGGCGGCCACAGTCCGGCCCTTGCGAAACTCCGCCAGCATGTCGCTTCTCGCGCTGGAGTGGGCATCGGCCAGCCACTGTGCGAGCCAGGCATCTTTGGTCGCTTGCGGCATCCCCTGCAGCCATTCGGCATAATGACTTCGTGGGTCGTCCTGCGCTGGCTGTCCCGGGCTGCCCTCGGCTGCGGCGGCGATCAGGGCATCGCTGAGGCCAAACAGTTCAGCCAGTGCCTGCTGCGGGGCCGTGAGTTTTCCCAGTCCGGCGGGGACGGGGGCTTCTGTTGTTTCCTCCGAGTGGTGTTCGCCATCGGACATCATGGCCAGGTGAGCGAGATAGAGCGGCCGCAAATCGCCTTCGAGGATTTCGGCGCGCACGGGAACCAGCCGATCGAGGACCTCGCCGACGTTCCATAACTCGTCCTGATCGTCAGGCTCATGAAAAGGAGCGATGGAAAGGGTGCCGCCCGGTCCCTGTTTGTCCTTCAGGAATTGCAGTCCATCCTCGCCGAAGTAGGGGCTGGCTCCAGGGGCGTCGGGCAGGTTGTACGGCAACCGGATGAGCAGTTTGCGAATGCCGAAGTTGGCGTAGTGGAGGTGGAGATCGAATCCGCGACGGAGCATTTCGAGGGCCTCGCCGTGGAAGTCGCCAAAGTGGTATTCGTTATCGAAGGTCCAGGGAGTGATTTCGGCCCGTGAGGACTGCTTTCGCATGTACTCGAGTTGCTTGTCACTGACGGGTTTCTCGGCGGCTCGGAAGCCGACATATTGAAATTCGCTCATGCGTTATTCTCGGCGACGGGATTGCTGTTCCTGCGCGTCATTTTACTGGGTCAGAATCCAGGGACCATTGCCCTTCGGCGTCTCGCCGGTCTGGAGTTGACACGCTTCAATTGGCCGACTGCTTGACTCGGTTCGAGTTCCATGCTCCAATCCATGAAGCTTGCTCGCGCCGTTCTGGTCCGCACCGGGAGCCGTGCTGCTCAAGGGGCTGAACCGGGAACGCTCGAACGTCACAGTGTACCGGGCCAGTAGTCTAATGCCGGGGAAGTGCGTAAAGTGATGGCGGCAGCCGATCGTCGAGCAAGACGATGGCACAGCACGCCGATCGTTGGGAGGTCCAGTCGTGTCACGAAAGAAGACCAATTCCCGTGCCTTGCGGCGACTCGCAGAAGAACTCATCCAGCGCATCGCCGGCGATGCGGAATTGCCGGACGACGAGCGGGAAGGGTTCGTCACCTCGCTCGTCCGCCAGTGGATCACCTACGACGGTAACGCCGTCGTGTTCGTCGGCGAGCAGCCGGTCTACCTGGTCCTGGGTAAGACCCCGCTCGGCAAGCCCCTCGTCATCCCGGAACCGGGCCTGCCCGGGGGGATGAAGCGACTCGCCAGGGATTGGAAAGTCAACTCCGACGACCTCCCTGAGGTCATCGACCAGCTGAATCGTGGGCAAAGTGCAGAGGTAATCAACGGCGACGGCATCCCCTTGCGATTTTGGGTGAACCCCAAGGAGAGGAGCCTGGGAGTCGAGCAACTCGTGGAGGTGAAGGTCCCGCCGGGGACCGAGAGGGACCACCGCAAGATTGCAGCCGACATGGTGGAGGAGTATCTCGGCGCGGCCCTGGACCCGAAGGAGATGGACGATCTTGCCTGCTCCGTGGCGAAACAGTGGCAGCAGTACAGCGGCCATGCCTGCCTCTTCCTCAGCGCTCACCAGCAGCTTTCGCTGAAGTTCAAAGAACACGGGGATGGCACATGTAACGTCGCGTGCGGCAAAGTGAGAGTTGAGCTTGGACCCGTGCTGGCCTCATACGGCTTTTCGCCGGAAGTCGTCGGGGAGGTCATTGCCCGCATCAACCTGGGCCAGGAGATCGAGTTTCAGGACGGCCAGGGGGGCCGCAACCGCCTCTGGCACGACCCGAAGGAGCGGCGCATCTGCGTTAAACGACTCGACGTCGTGCAGCCGGCGGTGAGGGACGTGATGCCGCCGTTCCTCTGCCCGAAGTGTACGGCCGTTTTGAGTCCCTGGTGGGAGGGCGTGCGACAACAGACCTGCCCACTCTGCGGCCATCTCGTCTCGCTTCCCTGAAGTCTGCGCTCTCTTCTCCAGGTGGAACTCTCGGTTCTGATGCCGTTTCGGCACCCACGGCGCCCACCCAGTTCCGTCGATTCACAAGGCGCTCGCCCCACACGGGGTCGTGGCCGTGAGTCTGCGGATTCGCCGCAAGACGACGATGCACGCCTCGGACGCCTCGGACGCCTCGCCAGCGTGGACCGCCTGGGTTGAAGGGATACCGCACCCCAATCGGAGACACCGCCAATGACCGCGTTCTTGACCGCAACCCTGTTCTTGCTCGTCCCGGCTCAAGACTCGATGACACGCACCTGGGACGTGGACGGCGTAAAGCGCGAGGCGCTGGTCTACGCGCCAGCAAAGAAAACCGAGGGCAAGGTGCCGCTCGTCTTCGATTTCCACGGCCACGGCGGCACGGCCAGGCACGCGGTCCGAACCCATCACTTGCATGAAACATGGCCCGAAGCCGTCGTCGTCTACATGCAGGGATTGAACACCCCCGGTAAACTGACCGATCCCGAGGGCAAAAGATCTGGCTGGCAATCTGGCCCCGGCGACCAGAAGGACCGCGACTTGAACTTCTTTGATGCCGTGCTGACGTCGATGAAAAAAGACTATCCCATTGATGAGGATCGCATCTATGCGACCGGCCACTCCAACGGCGGTGGCTTCACTTACCTTCTGTGGGCGAAACGCGGCGACACCTTCGCGGCCTTCGCTCCGGTGGCGGCGGCAGCCGGCTTGTATTTCGTGGACGCCAAACCGAAGCCGCTGTTCCACGCCGCCAGCGAGAAAGACCCGCTCGTCAAGTTCGCCATGCAACAACGCACACTGGACCGCGTCAAGAAGCTCAACGGCTGCGACGAGAAGGGCGAAGACTGGGCGAAGGGCTGCCGGCGCTACTCGTCAAAGAACGGTCCACCGGTCGTGATCTACCTCCATGGCGAAGGACACAAGTACCCCGAGGCGACCCCGGTACTGATCGTCAAGTTTTTCCAGGAGCAGGCGAAAAAGTAACGCCGGAATAGATACAGAGCGGGACTGAATAGCTACGAAGGGGAGATATGAGCTGTCAGAGGTCGTCCGAGGTGATACCGGCGACACGCATAATGTTACGTTGGGTCCCCGGCTTCAGGTCGGCGTTGCCGTGGACCGGCACGGTCACGCTCCGCCCCGTGCCGGGGTGACGGTAGACGTGGTGGGCGCCCTTGATACGGTCTAGTTGCCAGCCACGCTGCTCCAGCAGCCGGCACATCCGCTTGCCGGAGACCGGCTTCATGCCGCGCCCACCGGGGGAGGCGGTGCGGCGTGATCGTGCGCGGAGGCCAACCACGCCTCGGCTGCCTCCCTGAGGTTGGCCTGAACCTCCTCCAGCGTCTCTCCCTGAGTGTAACAGCCCGGCAGAGCAGGCACCTCGGCCGAGAAGCCGCCGGCCTCCGGTTCAGGGTGGATCACTGCGGTGAGGGTAACCGCCAGCTGCAGGCTGAACGGGCGTGTTGTAGTTGTGCTGTCGTGCATGATGCACCTCCTCACCTCAAGATATCAGGCGGCGCCGGCCCAGTCGAGAGAGGTCGAGGATGGCAGAGGGACTCACGCGGGACAGGCCCCTTCTGACTCTCCGCCAACAAAGAAAAGGGGTCATAGATAAAGAAAAGGGGTCAAAACCCGATCCAAATTTGATTCGC
>JBBSDR010000040.1:0-13878 GCA_038240465.1 Gemmatales bacterium | reverse complement strand
TTTTCCCCCCAACCCGGCGTGTTTTTAAACGTTGGGGGGGGGGTTTCCCGGGGGTTTTTAAGTGTTGGTCCCCATCCCGCGACAAAACCCGGGGGGGGGGGGGGGGGGGGGGGGGGGGCGGGGGGGGGCGGGGGGGGGGATGCCACCGGGCGACGGCCGAGCCGGATCGACTGGGTTTGAATGCGTGACGTGAACGGAGCTTCGGATACTGGGACCATCCAGAAGTAGAAGTTCTGTTTCTTTAATCCTTCCTTACTGTCGTTGCTTCCTCATGGGGCCCTGCCAGACGCGGACTTTCTGATCCCAGCACGAGGAGGCGAGAATCGCCCCGTCCCTGCTCAGGGCAACACCCGTCACGCCTGCCGCATGACCTGTCAGCGTCAGCAACTCACGGCCCGACACAAGGTCCCACAACTTCACTGTCCGATCCTCACTCGATGAGGCCAGACGCTTGCCGTCGACGCTGAAGACCACCCCCGTCACACCATAAGTGTGTCCCTTCAGCGACTGCTTCGGCGTTCCTGTGACGCCGTCACGCAGAACCACCAATCCATCCCAGCCCGCGGTTGCCAGAGTCTTGCCGTCGGGACTGAACGCCAACGCGCGGATCTGTCCCTGGCCTCCCGGCAGCGGTTTGCTCTCCACACCGCTCTGCACGTCCCAGAAGTGCAAGATGCCATCGCCGCCGACCGTCACGATCCGCTTGCCGTCCCGACTCCAGGCCAGCGCTTGCACGCCGTCCTCCGCTCCTTCCAGGGCCAATGGCGCTCCGGCACTGGCGCTGCTCTCTGCCTTCTCTTCGAGGTCCCAGACGCGAATCGAACGATCCTCGCTGCCGCTGGCGATGCGGCGGCCATCGGGACTGAAGGCCACACACGTCACCCAGCCGGTGTGGCCGCGCAACGTCCGCAAAGCCCGACTCGACCCGGGGTCCCACAGCCGAACCGTGCCGTCCTCGCCTCCCGTCACAAGGCGGCTGCCGTCCGCACTCCAGGCCACGGCGCGGACCGGTCCGTCATGTCCCGTCAACGTCCGCAGCGGTTTGAATTCTCCGCGCGCGGTCGGCTCCCACAACTTCACCAGGCCATCGGCGCCGGCCGAGGCGAGCAGGTTCTCCTTGCTGCCTGGCTGGAAGGCGACCGCCAGGACAGCGCTGCGATGGCCGGTCAGTTCCTTGCCGCCCTCCAGACCCTTGCCCGTGAAGTCGAAGCGGACCGAGGCGAGCAACTGGCCATCCGGGCTGAAGGCGAGACCGCGCACCGGCTTGCCGGGCGAGATGTTCTGCGCCGACTCCTCGAGCGTACTCAGGTCCCACAGTTTCGCCGTCTGATCGACGCTCAGCGTCGCCAGTCGCTGGCTGTCGGGCGAGAAGCACAGGGCTTGCACCGGCGTCTCGTAGCCGCCCAGCGTGCGGACGTGTTCGGCGGTAATGGGGTCCCACAACTTGACTGTTTGGTCCCAGCTCGCCGTCGCCAGTCGCCGGCCATCGGGGCTGTAGGCGACACAGCGAATCCAGTGATCGTGTCCCTTCAACTCGCCCTCGCTCATCCCCGTGGCGGTGTTCCACAGGCGCGCCGTCCTGTCCCAGGAGCCGGTCGCTATCTGCCGGCCATCAGGGCGAAAGGCGATGCTGGTCAGCCCATGACGATGCCCGCGCAAGACGTGCAGCGGCTTGGCCTTCGTCCCCTTATCGAGGCTGCTCATGTCCCACACACAGGCGGTTCGGTCTTCGCTGGCGGTGGCCAGGAGCCGGCCATCCGCACTGAAGACCACAGCAGTGACGAAGCCGGTGTGTCCCTTCAACTCGCCCCGCTTCGCGCCCGTCGCGGTGTCCCAGAGCCGGGCCGTGCCATCCTCGCCGCCTGTCGCTAGCAGCTTCCCGTCTGGGCTGTAGGCCACGGCGCGAATCGGTCCCTTGTGTCCGGCGATGCTCAGTTTTTCATTACCCGTCACCGGGTCCCACACCTTGACGGTCCCGTCCAAACTCGACGTGGCCATCCACCTGCCATCGGGGCTGAACACGAGGCCGGAAACGAGGTTCGTGTGGCCGCGCAGAGTCAATTTCGAGTGGCTCAGTTCCCAGAGATAGAACCACTCGAAACTGCGCAGGTCCTCCTCGCCGGCGGCGTGTTTCTTCATGTCAGCGAGCAGCTGGGCGGCGCGATCGAAGCGGGCTTCTTGCAGGGCGACCTGGGCGAGATTGAGCTGGGAGGCGTAACCTTCGCGCCGGGAACGTTCGTAGTCCCGCTGGGCCTGTTCCTGGAGGTCCCTGGCGATTCCCTCATGTTTACGCGCCTCGTCGCGAGCCTTGTCGGCATCCTCTTTCTGCGTCTGAGCGGTGGCGCGCAGGCCCTCGGCACGCAGCCACAGGACGGTCATGCCGAACAGTCCGCCGCCGATCACAAGGACCAGAAGGGCGATCAGGGCGGCGACGGCGGGCTGTCGCTTCGCCCACTTGACCATCTTTTCCCAGTCGCTGACGGGGCGAGCCTGAATCGGCTTGCCTTCGAGCCAGCGGTTCAGGTCGTCGGCCAGGGCGAGCGCGGAGGGATAGCGCTTGGCCGGCTCCTTGTACAGGCAACGCAGACAGATCGTTTCCAGGTCCTTCGGCAGGCCGCGGCGCAAACGTGTCGGAGGCAACGGATCGTCGTTGAGGACCTGCTTGACAGTATCCCAGGGGCCATCGCCCTTGAAGGGAGGCCGGCCGGTGAGCAATTCGTAGAGAATCGCGCCCAGCGCGTAGACGTCGGCGAGCGGTCCGACTTCGTGCGTCTTGCCGGCGGCCTGCTCGGGGGCCATGTAGTTCGGCGTGCCGAGGACGGAGCCGGACTGGGTGTTGCTGGTCTCCTCCTTCAAGTTCTTCGCCAGGCCGAAGTCGGTGATCTTGGGCAAGCCCATCGGCAAAGCGCCCCCGGCGATCTCGGCGGGAGTCGGCTTGCGGCCGAGCAGGATATTGGCCGGCTTCAGATCGCGATGAACGATGCCGGCATGGTGCGCGGCGTCGATGGCTCGCCCCAGCACCACGAGCAACTGCGCGGCTGTCCGGAACGGCATCGGGTCGCCGTGCAGTTTGTCGGCGAGACTGCCGCCTTCGAGAAACTCCAGGCTGAAGAAGGGCCGGCCATCGCTCTCGCCGACCTCGTAGACCTGCACGATGTTGGGATGCTGCAGTTGCGCGACGGCCTCGGCCTCGGCCTTGAAGCGGGCCAGTTCCTGCCGGCCGGCGTGCGCTCCCGACAGGATCATCTTCAGCGCGACAAGGCGATTCAGGCTGACTTGCCGCGCCTTGTAGACAACGCCCATGCCGCCGCGGCCCAGTTCGCCCAGTACCTCGTAACCCGTTACCATCGCCTGCGGTATCGCACCGAGCGCCGCCATGAACGGCCCCGAGGATGTCTGGACGATCGTCCCGGGGAAATCTCCGGTGCGGGGTGTCTTGACGGCCGAAGGAGTGAGCGCCTGCGTACCCATGCTATCAGTGACGGAGCCGGGAAGCACTGCGGTCGCGTCCCTTTCGGGAGGCGCGGGTTTTCGTCCCACAAGGGCTTCGGTGCGGTCCGTTGCCGGGGCAGGTTCCTGCCGAGTCGCGGGGGACGGCGGATTCGAGGGACTCGCGACCGTGGCCGGCGGCTCGTCCTCAGGGGGCTGAGACGAAGGCAGCGGCAAGGTGGGTGGCACATTCTCCGAAGGATTGGCCATGGATGAACTCATCGCCCAAAACAGAAGAACTGACCCAGCTTCTCTACCTTGCCAGCATAGGGATTAGAACCTGTGGCTCGCAAGTCTCTTCTCCCGCGATTGAGCCTGGCGCATTTGATACACTCAGGAGAATCGTCATAAACCCTCTGGGGTGCTGCACGGCTCGCAATCGCGGAGGGCAGACGTGACGATCGGACGCGCTCACAGAGGCAATTCCTCCAGCGAGTGGATGCTCATGATCGCGGCAATCGCCGTCTTGAGATGCTCGATGTCCGCAGTGGCGATGCGCTGCAGGAGTTCCTCGGGCAGCGGCTGGAATCGCTGTTCCAGCAGCATCCGCAACGTTTCCCGGAACGCTTCTGCCTTACCTCGCGCTTCGCCTCGCGCTTCACCTCGCGCTTCGCCTCGCGCTTCGCCTCGTTCGAGGAGTTCTTCTCCCCAGGTCTTCTCGGCTTGTTGAGCCATGATCTGCACCTCTCCGTGCAACTCGGCGTTCGTGTGACTGTCCATCACGGTATCCAGAACTCGCTGATGCTCGCGATGCGGCCGGCGAAACAGTGACCAGTGCAGCACCATTCGCAACAACTGGTCCCATCGAACCCGCTCCTTCAGCCCCAGCGCTTCCATCCGGGACAGGGCCTGCCGCAGCAGCGCCAGGAATTCATCGGTCGGCGCCCGCTCCGCGCGCACCACGGCGAGGACTTGCCAGAAGGCGTCCTCGTTCTGGACCAGTTCCTCGGCTGGGTGCTCGGGCAGGTCCCACAACGGCATCGACCAACTCGGCAGCCAGCCTTGCAACTCCTGGGAGACCTCGAACAGGTCGGCCAGGGAGCGGCTTGTATCCCAGGGTTGCGGGCCGGTGTGAAGCACGACGGGCAAGATCGGCGTGAGCCGCAACGGTTGCCCGCGCTGATGCTCCTCCTCCCAGGCTTTCCACTCTTGCTCCCAGAAGAAGACGGCGTAAACGAGCATCCGCAACGGCATGGCCGGGTCCGCATCACTCTGATGCTCTACCAGTACGCATACTAACAACTCGCGCCCGCTCGAGTCCAGAA
The DNA here is from genome assembly GCA_038240465.1 of Gemmatales bacterium. GTDB lineage: Bacteria > Planctomycetota > Planctomycetia > Gemmatales > Gemmataceae > JBBRIK01. Next base: position 9,124 of record JBBSDR010000040.1, on the reverse strand, counting down.
AGGGCAGGCGAACGAGAACGTCCTTCTCCCGGCTTCGCCAGTCGTCCAGAAAGTAGGGTTTGCCGACCACGGTGAGGCGACTGTAGTCGAGACGGTCGGCGATGTCGGGAGCGACGGTGCGAAGCAGCGCGCGCAGATTGTCCGGCTGCAACAGCGCGTCGCGCATGGCGCGGTCGGGAAAATTGTGTGGGTGGCCACTCCGGATCCGAGCCATTGATCGGCCCTCCTGCACTCAATCGTCGTCGTCCATGATCTGAATCTCGGTCGCGATGATGTAGTGATCGGAGTAGCGCTTGCGGTACTCGGCGAAGCTCAGGTCCTCCTTCTTCTGGAAATCTGACAGCACTTCCAGCTTCGACGAGGCGAATTCCGGCTGATTGCGCGGCACGAAGACGCGGTCGAACGGCTGGACGCCGCGGGCGCTGTGCGTGTCGAGGTCCATCTTGTTCAGATCGCGGAAGCCGGCCTTCTCCATCGTGCCGACGGCGGGTTCCTTCGCTTCGAGGATGTTCGTATCGCCGAGGAGGACGAAGTCGCGCTCCTTGGGAAACGGCATCTCCAGCTTCGGCAGATGGGCGACGAGGTCCTTCATCTCCTCTTCGCGATGGTCCTTGAAATCGCCCGTCGTGTTCGCCTTCAGATGCAGCACCATGACCAGGAAATCCGTCTTGCCCGCTCCGGCGCTGAGCATCAGGGCGTGCATGTTGCGGTCCCACAGGTTGGACCCCCTTGCGCTGCGAGCGTGCGACACGGGGACCTGGAAGGGATCGCCGACGTGCTGGACCTTTTTCTCGTTCCAGGCCACTCCCGTCCACTGCCCCGGATCGCCGGCCCGCATCTTCGGAAACAGGACGTGCTTCCAGGCGTTCCCCGGCATCTTGTTCAATTCGGCGAGCGTCTTCGCCATCACCGTGTTCGTGCGGTACTGTTTCGGAAAGCCGTCCGGCGCCGGCGCGTCCGCCGTCACCTCCTGCATGGCCAGCACGTCGAGCCGGGCATAACGCAGATAGCGAGCCAGGTCCTGCGGTCTCTGCTCGAAGCCCTCGCCGGGACCGCGCCGCGCCTTCGCATCGCCGAGGTGTTCGATATTCCACGAACCGAGGCGAATCACTCCGTAGGTCTTCGGTTTATCCTGGCCGCCGCCTCGTTGCGAGAGGACCAGCAGACCACCCAGGACGAACAGGCACAGGCCCAGTCGCGAGAATGCACGCATGACTCGTTCTCCAGAGAGGAATAGCGCATCCGATTAGTGTAGCCTGTCTTCGCCGCTTGCGGCTTGGCGGTCTTTCCCCGCTGTGGATTACCGGGGGGGGTCACACCCCCCGCTCGCCCAAAGGGTTATCCGAGGGCAGCGGCGTTGCGCCGGGAGGAGGAGTGCCGCCGCCAGAGCGGATATAGGCCGCCCGCCGCTTCGCGTATTCCTCCGGCGTCAGTTCCTCCACCTCGACGACGCTGCCCTTTATCGCCTGCTGGTGCATCTGCTTCAGAAACGGAATGCACCAGCCGCAACCGGTCCCGGCGCCGCCGCACTGCGACAGCAGACTGGCCACGCAGGGCTTCTCGATCCGCAGGAAATTCAGCAGCTTGCGCCGCGTGATGTGGAAGCACAGGCATACCTTCTGATCCAGTGACTCGTCGGAGTGCATTGCCATGTCGCCTCCCGTCCGCGTGAAGATTGCAGATTCAGATTGCGAAATCGTCGCTCGGCCTTCAATGTGAATTCTGCGATCTGACTCTGGGAAGGAAATATCGTGAGCAAGCCGATCATTCTGTGTGGCCTCGGACGAGTTGGCTGGGAAGTCCTGCTGTTCCTGCAAAACGCCAACATGGACGTCGTCGCCATCGACGACGTCTGCGATCCGAAAGATCCGCGGCTGCGCAAGACCCGCCTCGTTCGCGGCGATTGCCGCCGGCGCGAGGTCCTCGACCAGGCTGGCCTCGCCAATTGTCGGGGCATCCTCGTCGTCACCAGCTACGACCTCATCAACATCTCGACGGCCCTCATGGTTCGCTCCATGAATCCCGACGTCCGCATCGTTCTGCGCGTGTTCAACGAGGGGCTGATCGGCCGGCTCGGCCATGCCATCCACAATATCTTTCCCCTCAGCCCGTCCGCCCTGACAGCCCCTCTGCTTGCGGTCAAGGCACTGACGGGCCAGGCGCTGGGGACGTTCCGCGTCGAAGGGATCGACCGTGACCGCCGTCAGGTGGCCGAGGTGTCCATCCATGTGGGTTCGCCGATCGTTGGCCGAACACTCAAGGAACTTGTCCGCCGCTTCGATCTGCTCATCCTCGTCCACGTTTCAGCCGGCGGCAGCCAGCGTTTCCTCACCGAGGCCGACCTCAACGCCAAACTCCACGCCGGCGACCTGCTCGGCGTTTGCGGCAAACCGGGAGACCTGGCGTCGCTCATCGCCGAGGAGCAAGGCGAGAAGTCCGACAATCTGCGTTACGCTGGCTGGTTTCGCCGCACCGGCCGGATGCTCTGGCGCACCCTGGGCGACATCGATCTGAGCGTCAAGGCCAGCACGCTGACTCTGCTGGGCGTCGTCTTTCTCGGCACGCTGATCTTCATCCTGTTGCAGTCGAAGGGAGTGGCCGATGCCTTGTACCACACCGTCAGCGTCATCGCGACCGCTGCCGACATGCGCACCGACAAGGACACCGATGAGTCGAAAGTCTTCGTCAGCCTGCTGCGCATCATCGGCGCGGCCATGATGGCGGCCTTCACGGCCATCCTCACCAACTACCTGATTCGCGCCAGCCTTGGCGGCGCGCTCGAAGTGCGCCGCATTCCCGACAGCGGCCATTTCATTGTGATCGGGCTGGGGGCCATTGGCTACCGCGTCGTCGAGGAACTGGTGCAAGCCGGCGAGCGCGTGGTGGCCATCGAGGTCGATCGCGACAATCGCTTTGTGCCGACGGTGCGGCGAAAAGGGGTGCCGGTCGTCATCGGCGACGCGACGCTGCCCGACGTCATGAAACAGGGGCATGCGCCGCGCGCCCGCGCGGTCATCGCCTGCACCAGCAACGATCTGATCAATCTCGAGGTGGCGCTGCTGGCGCGTGAGTTGACTCCCGGCCAGCGCGTGGTGCTGATCCAGGCAGACCAGCAACTGGCGCAGTTGCTGCGCGATGCGGCCAACGTGCGGCTGGCGGTCTCGGTGCCGGTACTGGTGGCGCCGGCTTTTGTGGCCGGCCTGTTCGGGGATCGCGTCCTGAGCGTGTTCGTGCTGCGCGAGCGTTTGATGGCCGTCCTCGATCTGGTCATCCAGGCCCAGGACACTCACCTCGTCGGCCAGTCGGCGCGGACCGTCGCCGTCGATCACGGTTTGCTGCCGGTGGCGGTGCTGCCCGCGGACGGCTCGCCGCCGCCGCGCAACCCGATGAACTCCGGACTCAGCGCGGGGGATCGTCTGGTCGCCATTGTCGCCTTGCAGGACCTGGAACGTCTGCTCAAGCGCCATCCCGCGCCGAAGGGCTGGCTCGTGGAGGTGACGGGCTATCCGCCGGGGGCGAAGGAATGGCTGATGCTCTTCGTGCAGCGCGAACGGTTGATCTCCGAGCCGGAAGCGCTGGCCGCCCTGGAGCAGTTGCCGCTGGTGCTGGATCAGGAGTTGACTCGCGGACAGGCGATGGACCTGCTGGCCCTGCTGGAGCGCGAACACGTTCGAGCCACGATGCGGCGGACGAGGTGAAGGCACGGCACCGCCCTGTGTAACCCTCGCTGGTCTGTCACCTTGGCCAGCGGCACGGCAGGGACATACAACAACCGGAGAGTGTCGAGAAACGATGAAGCCGATGGCTCCGCACCCGAGATGCGGCGCTGCCCCATACCTTTCCAACAATCCTGTTCTTGCAGGAGTTCGTCCCATGATCCACGTCAGGAAGGTCCTTTATCCGACGGACTTCTCCTCCTATTCCAATCAGGCTTACTTCCACGCCGTGGCGCTGGCGGAGAATCACCAGGCCAGCCTGACTGTCCTCTTTGTCCATACTCCGGACTTCCACACCGGAGGCGAACAATCGTCTCAGCAATACTGGAAAGACCAACTCGAACAGATCCGGCCGGTGAACCCGGACATCGCCGTCCACCACGTTTTTCTTGTGGGCGAGCCAGCGATGGAGATCGTCCGCTACGCCCGCGACGCCGGCATTGACCTGATCGTGATGGGAACGCATGGACGGACAGGGCTGGAGCGATTGCTGATGGGCAGCGTGGCCGAGAAGGTGCTGCGCGACGCGCATTGCTCCGTGCTGGTTGTGAAGTTGCCGCGCGGCCAGTCGGGCGTTGCCAGGGCGGATGTCGAAGTGACCGGCTGACACGGGAACCATCAAGGCGCCGCGTCGCTGTAACCCAGGACGCAGTCGTCTTCGCGAATGCCGGCGGCGAGCAGGCGATGATCGTTGAGGTAGATGTCGTCACCGGCCACGACGCGGCTGGTGACGAAGCGCACCGAGCCGTCGATCATCAGCACGTTCTGGCCGCTGCCGCCGTGATCGTGGCTGTTGCCGTCATGGGCGGTATCCTTGCTGGAGAAGGGCGGACAGTCGGCCATGATTGGATAGTTGTCCATGCCGGCGCCGCGCCGCAGTCCTTGCAGATTGCCGCGATCGCGATAGCCGAGCGAGTACGCATAACTGCCGGCCAGGCTCGCGACTGCCTGGTCGTAGCGCGGCCGATCCTTCTGATACCACACCTCCAGTTGCCGCACCTGACCCGGTTCGCGCGCCAGGGCAGTATCGCCTCTGGCCGGACAGTTCAGGCTCGCCTTGTCGCTCAGCACGCCCGCATCGGCCAGGACCGGAATGAAGACTCCCGCGAAGGCACGGGGGCCTTCCGGTTCGACGCGCGGAAAGGCACCGTCCTGGCGCTGGTCGGCATACAGCGTCAGCGCCTCGTGAAAGAGTCGCAGGTTGTCCTGGCAAGCTGTGATCTGGTTGCGATGCCACGAGCGGGCAAACCAACTGGCCCCCACTCCCAACAAGATAAAGAGCAGGACCGAGGCAACCAGGACGTCCGAACGCCTCCACCAACTGCGCGGCGACCCCTGATTCCGAGACAGGCGCGGAGCCGGGGGGAGAGTGTCCCTGGAATGACCCGCAACCAGGGCGAGTGTATTGGCAACCAGGTTGGCGGGCGGAGCGATTTCGTCGCGGTCGCTCTCCAGGGGCGCAAAGGCGGCGCGAAGGCGATCGAGGGTGCGGCTCGCCTCGGGGCTGGCCTGCAACTGAGTCTCGACTTCCCGATGAGCTGGTTCGTCGAGGGCGCCGAGGAGATAGCCGACGAGGTCTTCCCTCGGATACGGGTTCGGTTCTCGTGTTTGCATGGTAAAGCTTCCGTTCACAATTCGTTAAAGGAGGGGATCGCGCTCCAGGCTTCCTGGAGGCGCACGAGGGCGGCGTGCAAGCGCGACTTCACGGTGCCGACCGGAATCTCGACGATGTCGGCAATCTCGCGATACTTCAGCCCCTGATAATAAGCCAGGATCAGCACCTGGCGGAGAAAGTCGGGCAGTTGATCGACGCTGGCGCGGATTCGTTCGCGCTGCTCCTCGCTGGCGGCCTGTTCGAGCGGCCCCGGTTCGCGGTTCGCGAGCATCTCCATCAGCCGCTGACACTCGCCCTCGCCGGCCGACTCGCGGAACTCGTCGAGGCTGACGGCCTGGTGCCGGCCGTTGCGGCGGAGGGCGTCGATGGCCTGGTGAGTGGCGATGGTGTACAGCCAGGGCCGAACGCGATGGCCGGGCTGATACTGTCCGCTCTTGAGGTGCAACTGGAGGAACGTGTTCTGAAACACGTCCTCGGCCAGGCTGCTGTCGCCGAGATAGCGGCGCAGGTAGCCATACAGTTCGCGTTCGTAGCGGCGCAGCAGGGCGGTGAATGCGGCCGTGTCTCCCGTACGGGAATGCAGCAGCAGTTCCTCATCCGAACAGGTATTGAGATCGAGTTTTGCCACGGTCTCCCTGGGTTCTACGCGACCGGCGGCGATCGGGTTCAGTCTCTTCCATCTGATACAGTTCAACGTCGCCTGTCAAGTTCATCGCGCGCGGTGAGTTCGCGCTGGCGCTGTTCCCAGGTCTTGCGGTCCAGCGGCCGCAGGGAGTCGTGTTCGTCCATCTCGGTCCCCGTCGTCACCTCGATCCAGCGGCGGATCCGTTCGACGCTTCCGTATATCGGCACAGGAACGGGATGCACCCGGACCACGCCGTCTCGGCCGGCCAGGAGCAATCGTTTGCCATCGCCGCTGAAACCGACGCCGACACTGCTGCTCACCACGAAGGGCGTTCCCAGGGACCGGCCCTGGTACACGTCCCAGAGTCTTGTGATGCGATTGAGGGAGCCGGTCAAGGCCAGCCGGCCGTCGTGACTGAGCGCGACACACGCGACGGGCTGATCGGTTTGCAACGCCCTGCTGATCGGCTGCCAGGTATCCGTCCTCCAGGCCCGAGCGGACCCGTCGAGGCATCCGACCAGCAGGACGCTGCCATCGCCGCTCAGCGTCATGCTCTGCACCCGGCTCGACACGGTAATAATCGGCCCTGCCGCTTCGCCGGTGTCCACCTTGCGCGACAGGACCTCGCCGTCATAAGATCCCACATAGACGAGTTTCCCATCCGGGCTGAAAACGGCTCGGGAGGTCGGGGGAACATCCAGGAAGGGGCCTGCCGTGCCAGTCGCGACGTTCCACAACTGTCCGCCGCGTTGGAAGTCCTTGAACGTAGCCTTGCTCGGCCGGTTCACGAACAGGGTCCGGCCGTCGGGACTGAAAGCGAGGCGACTGATGTTTCCCTCGTGCGGCAGCGGCTTTCCCAGGGGCCGTCCCGCGGCGACGTCCCAGAGCTGCACCTGTCCATTCGGGGAGCCGGTGGCCAGCCAGCGGCTGTCGCGACTGAACTCCATGGGATCGACATACTGCGTCGAGGGATCCATTCCCTGTCCGGGATGAACAAGAACACGTTGGGTCAGCCGGTTTCCCTCGACCCCGACAAGGGTCACCTCGAACTGCTTGTTGTTGACGGCGAACCATCGCCCATCCGGACTGAGCGAAAAGAGAGCGTGGGACACCGGCTGAATGGGTGAGCCAATTGACTGGCCGGTCTGGAGGTCCCAAAGTCGCAGGGTCCGGTGCTGGTACAGCAGCGCCCGCCGGCCATCCGGGGTGATACTCGCGCTGGCGTCCTCGCTGGAATCGAGTTGACCGATCCGGGTTTCAGGGATTGTTTGCCACAGGGCGACGTCGCCGTTATTCGTCAGGGCTGCCAGCGAGCGGCCGCCGGCGAGGAAGCAGGCATCCGTGATGGGCTGGGGCAAGAACAAGGTCGAACCGTGTTGCTGATTGCCGCCGGTCAGCCAGAGGCGAACCTGGCCTCCATCCTGGTTGAACCCCGCCCCTGCCGCCAGCAAGAGTCCTCCATCGGGACTGTAGGCCAGCACATCCGTTTGTGCCGGTCGAAAGAGAATGCGGGAAAGATCGTTCGGAAGTCCCCCCGCGGCGCCGGGACGAAGCAGATGCTGCTTCATCCCCGTGCCGCCCGTGGCCAGGTATCTTCCGCCCTGATGGACGGCCAGTGTTTGCAGCCGGTCGGTATGGAGCAGGTCGCCGCCGAGAGCCGTTCCGTTGAGAGTGGACCAGAATTGCACCTTGCCGTCGTGGTAGCCTGCAAGGATCGTTCGGCCGTCGGGAGCGAAGGCCATTGCTTTGAGAATGCCGGCATTGACGATGGGCTTGCCCACCAGATTGAATGAGGGGAGTTCCCACACCTGGAACCGCGAGGGCCCCTCGTTGAGCCGCGCGTTTCCCCCCGTGACAACTCGTGCGGAACCTGGACTGAAGACGATGATTGTGACCGGGACCTCCTGGGTGAGGAGCGGACTGGCCTCCGCGCCCGTCACGGCGTCGAAACACTGGCTCTTGCCCTGGTCGGAGCCAATCATCACCAGCTTGCCATCGGGACTGAAGGCAGCGGCGCTGATGTTCTGGCCGGGCATTTGCTTACCGAACCGGAGCTTGCTGGTCCTTGCATCGCGGACCTCGATCCCGTAGTCCAGTGCCGTCAGCACGCTGGTCCCATCCGGTGAGAGTGCGACCAGCGTGAGAGCAAAATCGTGATGGATCTCCGATCCAAGGGGTTGACCCCTGACCACGTCCCAGAGCCGCGCGATCCCTTTGCGCTCTTTTGTCACCCATCCGGCAAGGAGGAGGTTGCCGTCGCGACTCCGGGCCAGTGAATCAACATGGGTGAAGGGAAGATAGCCGGTGCGAACAGGGACGGCACGGCTCAAGGCGCCAAGCTGCAAACGCAGGGCGTGCTCCAGTTCGACATCGTTGGCCTTGATCGCCTCGGCCAGCCCATCAGTCAACCAGAACAGCGCTTGCTGGATCTCGACTTCCCGGGCAGCGGCGAGCGCGCGTTCGAGCAGCAGGACGGCACTGCGCCGGTGGGCCTCGTTTCCTTCACGCCGCGCCTCTTCCTTCGCTTCTTGCTCCTGTTCCCGCGCTTGCGTTTCGCGCTCGGCCAGATCGAGCGCCTCGCGCCATTTCCAAGTCACCAGGCCAAAGGCGACGACGATCACGATCGCGAGAGCGCTCAGCAGGCTGGCGATGGCAGGATTTCGCCGGCCCCAGCGGACCAATCGCGCGGCCGGACCGATGGGGCGAGCGAGGATGGGCCGGCCATCGAGGAAGCGGCGCAGGTCTTCGGCCAATTCGAGCGCGGTGGCGTAGCGTTTCCGTGGCTCCTTGTGCAGGCACTTGAGGCAGATCGTGTCGAGATCGCGCGGCACGGTGGCTTGCAGCTGGACGGGTGCGACCGGTTCGCGCGTCCTGACCTGATCGAGCGTCTCGAGAATGGAGGCGGCTCGAAACGGCGGCCGGCCGGTGAGCATTTCGTAGAGGATCGCACCCAGGGAGTACACGTCGCTAAGCGGCCCGACGGCGTCCGTCTGTCCCAGGGCCTGTTCGGGAGCCATGTAGGAAGGTGTCCCCAGGATCGCCCCGGTGCGCGTCTGGCTGCTGTCGTCGTCGAGCTGCTTGGCGAGGCCGAAATCGGCGATTTTGGGTGTCGCCGCTTGCGGCTTAGCGGGCGACTCCAAACTCGCTAAGCCGCAAGCGGCAAGAAGG
>JBBSDR010000039.1:0-13942 GCA_038240465.1 Gemmatales bacterium | reverse complement strand
GTGATCGCCCTGGCCCCGCACAGGATGCCGCCCGGGTTGAACGTCACCGTTCGCTTGAGGAAGTTGTTCAGCGGATTGCCGTCCAGCAGTGTGGCGGCCCCAACCACGATCAGGCCCTCGTACTTGTCGGTGGCGTAAATGTGAGCGTACAGCCCCGCCACGCCCGGCTTGCCCTTGGCCTCGTTGACCTCGTCGTTCTCCGGGAAGTGCTTGCGCGTCGGGTCCGGCGCGATGGTCGTCGGCGCGGCCAGCGACGTGCAGTACTTCGTCGGCACATAGAACTTTTGACCGGCCGGCGACACGGGGGCCGTGAACACCTGCTCGGCGAAGCCCTTGTGTTCGGCCATCGAGATGTCGAACAGCCGGATGCCACCCTCGCCGCAGGCCGCATAGAGATACTCGCCGCGAGCCTGAAGCGCGGTGATGTTCACCTTGCGGAACGGATGGGTGATGTTGTCGAGGATGTCCTTGCCGGGATGTTCGCGCGCTTCCCGCAGCATGCGGTTGTGCCTCTCGTGCTTCTCGTACTCCTCCGGATAGGCGCTTTTGTGCATCGTCGAACCGATGGCACACTGCGGCTCCGAACGCTCGCTGACGATCGGTGCGAAGATACCATGCTCGCCCGCACCGACCCAGCACAGCCGGCCCATGAAGTTCAGGTAGCCGGTGCCGTGCATCATCAACTGGGCCATGATCGCGTTGTTGTCGTCCTTGTTGCTGACGTGGCAGTCGGTACACATCTTCGTCGTGTTCTTGCCGCTGACCGTGTGAGGCACGTTGGTCGAGAAGGCGATGCCCGACCAGCCCTCCGCCGAGATGGTCTGCTGCTGGGTGTAAATCTCCTCGCGCAGATTGTTGTAAGACGACACATGGACCGCACAACTGGAGCGCGATGGGTTGATCCGGCTGCCCGTGGCGTTGCCGTCGCGTGCCAGCATGAACACGTCGTCGCGGAGCGTCTGCCAGTTGTAGGCCGTGTAGTTCCTCGTGACGTCGCCCTCGTTGTGGAGCTGCGGCATCTTCATGTTGGCCTTCTGCGGCAGATGGCAGCCATAACACGACGGGTTCCACGACGAATGGCAGGTGATGCAGGTCATGTTGCTGTTCGAGTGAGCGCAGCCACTGTCGTCGATCGGCTTGCCATAGGCATCGGCCTTTGCCGGGGCGGGCAAGTCGCCCCAGACCAGCTTGTCGCCCTGGAAGCGGACCGTCTTGGCGAGAGCGGACTTGGCGTTGTAGTCACCGCTGGCCGGGTTGATCGTGTCCTTGACCTGCTTGACAGGCCAGGTCATGTCTTCCTCAACCATCGAGTTCTGGAAGATCTTTTCGCCGCGAATCTCGAAGCGCGGCTTGCCCGACGGCGTCCGCATCGCCTTCAGATCGCGGCCCAGGTGCGGCTTGCCGGGCGTCGAAGTATATGCCGCCGGACCGGACGTCCGCAGCGTGGCCAGCTTGCTGACCGTGCCGTGACAGTCGATGCACTGGATCTCGACCGCCGCACGCACTTCACCCTGCAAGCGCGTGTTGCCGTGCATGTCCTGCACAAAGTGGCAATCGATGCAGTGCATGCCCTTTTCCATGTGGATGTCGAGCAGGTGCATGGCCGAACCGTGCCGGCTCTTGTCCAGTTCCGCCTGTCTGAGCTGCCTCTTTTTGGGGTCCTTCCAGTACGACTGCTTGTACAGTTCCTTCAACTCGGCCGGCAGATCGACGCCCTTCTTGAGGTTGGCCGCCGAGGTGTCGGTCAGGCGCTGGCCATCGATGTCGGTGAGGAAGCCCTGGCGGTCGTGACGGAAGACGGCGCGGAAGACCCAGCCGTGACCGTGGAAGTCGGCGAACTGGTTGTGCTTCAGTTCGAGGTTCTTCTCCCAGAGCGTATCGAGGAAGTCCGGATCGGAGAAGTTGCCGCGTGCCGATCCCTCCATCGGGTCGAGCAACTGGGCCTGGATGAACTCCTGCGTCGAGAGCTTCTTGCCCTCGGCCGGATACATCGTGTCGCCGTCGCTCTCCAGGTCCCACCACATCATGCCGACGTAACTGTTCATGACCGTCGTGCCGGGATGAATGTGGCAGATCATGCACTGCGACGTCGGGATGCTGTTGCCCTTGGCGAAGCGATGCACGATCGGATGGCCGCGCTCGTCCTTGGGAATCATCGGGTCCGGCAGAGCGCCCTGGAACGGCTCGCTGGAGGCCATGCCCTTGTTGCCGAACTTGGCGTAGGGACCGGAATGGACCGGCGAACGGTCGTTGGCGTAGATGACGTGGCAGGCGGTGCAGCCGGACTGGCGATAGTCGCCGGCGTGATCGTTGGTGCCGATGAAGTTCAGGGTCGGATCGAACAGCCGCGTCTTCTGCAAACCGATGAAGACGGGGTCGGTTCGATTCTCGGTGCCGAGGCCGCGCGTCGAGAGCTTGGCGCTGAACGGCCGGCCTCCCTCGTCCACGCGCTCCGGATTACCCAGCTCGGCCCGGCCCAGACCGCCGCGCTCGAAGATACGCAGGAGGTTGGCCGGCTGGCTGTTCTCGAATCGCGGCAGCGGATCGAGGAAGTTCAGCACGGCCCGATGCTTCATCTCCCATTCGGACGGTGGCGGCACCGTCTGGATGCGCAGCGGCTTGCCGCACATGCTGTACGCCTCGCCATAGCGAGCGTTCTTGTCCCTGACGGCTCCATTGTTGTAGAGGGCGGCGCCCCAGAGCATGCAGCCATTGGTCATCATGCTCTTGCGGACCTGCAAGGTCTCTTTCGTATGGCAGTTCGTGGTGCCGCAGGAAATGTGGGCAATGCGCAGATCGCCGGGATTGACAAAGCGAATGAAGTCCGGCGACTCATGATTGAGCAGGGTGTAGGAGCGAACGGGATTGGCCGACGAACGCCAGGCCGACGGGTTCTTCGACGGCGGCGCCGCGGGGCAATACCGGGTCGAACCGGCGGCTGGGTAGTGCTGCTTGGCGTCGCTGCCGTGGCAGTCGGTGCAGCCGATGTGCAGGGTGTCCTTGAAGTGCATGTCACGCGCGCCTTCATGGCAGGAGAGACAGCCATCGCTCTTGGCGGCGGCCTGGCCTTTCGACTGCTTGGTGAGGTCGATGTGCTGCAACTCGGGCGGCATCGGATACGGCTCGTTCGGCGCCGTCTGGGTGAGGACCTCAAGGGTCCGGGGCGAGGTCAGCCGACTATCCATCTTGGCGGGGCTGCCGGCGGGACCGCCGGGACGCCAGTCGGTGCCGATGCCCGGAACATAGGGCGGTGGCTTCGGCGCTTCGCCGGCTTCCGCCTCGTCCTCGTAAGTTGCCTGCTTGACGCTGCTCTTGTCTGCCTGGGGTTGGCTCTTGCCGGCGCCGCGAGGCGGGGCTGCAAGGAGACCTCCCGCGACCGCTCCGCCAAGAGCCAGGATCGCTAGCAGCAGGGGCAGCCATCGATGTCCTTGTCGCCCGCGCTCTGGTCGTGACATGGTCGCGCTGACCTCCCTAAGTGATTCTGCTTGCGGCCAGGCTTCCTTCGCCTGACCTGTATCCAGGCAGAACCTCTGCCCGGACCTTCCTCCAGAATTCGGGGCTTATAGCGGATTCGTGAGGTGTGTCAAGACAAGAAACGCCGCTTGCGGCTTAGCGGACAGGCGCTAAGCCGCAAGCGGCGTGCAGGCGGCGCGAGGGTCTCAGAACTGAATCACCGACTGGAAGAACGCGGCCACCAGCGGGTCGATGGAGTCGGTCTTGTTGCTGTACAGGGCCTTGAAACCGTCGGCCGGGATCAGCGTCGAGACGCCGAGCGTGAACTGGGCGTTGAGGCTGGCCAGCGGATTGTAGCGGATGCCGATACTCAAATCGGTGCCGATGTGGTGCGCGAGGTTGCCGTCAAACAGGAACGTCTCGAGGACCTTCGTGGACTCGAACCAGAGGAAGTTGCAGTTGTTGACCACCTTCAGCTTCGGCGTGACGTCGAAATCGACGCCGAGGTTGAAGAGCAACAAACCGGGGTTGACGTAGTTAGCCTGACCCTGGATCTTGCTCGGCCTCAGGTCCGGAATCAGACTCTCGCGGTTGGTCAGGTTGACGCCGAACAGACCGATGCCCTGCCGCTGCCAGTAGCTGAACTCACCGCCGGCGAAGTTGGGGTTGTCGAAGATCGTATCGAAGCCGGTCGCATGGTGGTTGTTCGGGTTGTGATCGCCCGACGACCAGAAGAACGACGTCCGGAACCGCGCCCAGTCGCGATCGTACGACAACTCGATGGCGGCCATACCGGCACTGATGTCCTGACCGACGTTGCCGATCGGGTTCATGCTGTCGCGGCCGGTGACGTAGTACAGTTGCGTGTTCAAGTTGTAGCGGCCGATATGGCCGTCGCTGCCCAGGCCGAAGTACACCGAGTTGATGTTGTGCGGCTGGAACACGCCGGCGTTGTCGGGACGGACGCGGAAGCTGTTGGTGTCGAACCGGCGGCTGGCGCCGTCGTTGTTCGAGGTAACGCTGGCCGTGACCGTGTAGCCGGGCCAGATGAAGTCCTGGATGTAGTAGTTGGCGACGAACACGTCCTGGCGGCGATCGTCCATCGTGTTCAAGGAGGAGTTCGAGTCCTTCTCGGCTTGACGGAAATAGGCCAGGTTGAACTGCTCGCGGTTGCCATTGCGGCTGCCGAACAGGCGAATGGCGCGGTTGGTGTCGCTGAACAGGAAGCCGCGGAAGTCGCTCGTGAAAAGTTGCGAGCCGACTCGCAGGGACAGCGTGTCGTATTCGGCGCTCAGGTCGGCCAGCTTGGTTTCGAGGAAGTACTCTTCCAGGGCCAGGAACGAGCGGTTGCGCTGCAGCCCCTTGTTCACGTTCGGGTTGACGAAGGCCAACTCGTCGACGTTGATGCTGTTGACGTTGAGGACCGGGGTCAGGTGAATGCGCCAGTCGGCCTCCTTGAAGCCGGCGTCGCCGTGGTTGAGATCAAAGGAGAAGCGGAAAAACTGGGTGTAGAACAACTGGTTGGGGCTGCCGAAGAAATCTTCCTGGTTGGGCCGGGTCGTCGATTCAAAGGCACCCGTAGCCACGGGAGTCTGCCGGCCGTCCAGCAGCAGCAAGTTCTGGGCAAGGATGTTGATGAAGACGTGCTGCCCCATGATGGGGTAGTCGCCCTTGAGCACATTCTGCTGGAAGGGGTCGTACCATTCGCCCAGTTCGTAGGGATAGTCATCGGGCAGGGCATGGCCGCGGTCATAGCGGTCCCACTCGGGGTAGCCCATGCGCCAGCGGTCCTCGATCGGCACGAAGTCCGCCGAGGGATCGACGGTGGGCACGACGCTGGAACGGCCCGTGTAGCCCAGGGGCGGCTCGCGGCGGAAGGCGTAATCGGCCGGAACTTCCTCGGTCTCGACATGTCCGGGCTGGACCGGGTCGAGCGGGCGGTCGAGGAGTTTGCCGCCGTCGCTTTTCTGCTCCTGCTCCTCCTCGGCGCCAGGCTCCGAGGTGGCCGGCGCGGCTTTCTTGCTCTTGGCGGAGCCTGGCTCGCGGGCCAGAGCTGGTCCGGCCAGGATCAGGCAGGCGACCCAGGCCCAGAGCCAGGCCCGGGAACCGATTCCGATTCGAGAGGCCGCCGCGAGCCTCTCGTTCCGGCCTGGTCCTGGTAAGTGTGTTCGCACCATATCCCTTGGCTCCACGAAAAGAGTATGTCCTGGTCCGTGGTCCGCGGCCCGTGGTCCCTCACAGCACCGCCCCGACGACGGTGCGCGGCCCCGAACCAATTCACTCTTGACAATTTGCAATTCGGCCACACGACCTTTCATCGGTTGACGATATTGACGCTCTTGAAGATTCCCCCCGTTTTAGGGGGATTGGCGATCGGGCAAGATGGGTAAGCCCTGAGCTTCACACTCGACCAGTCCCGAGCGCAAGCGAGGGGTTCGTGCGAAGGAACCCTCTCGGTTGCGCTCGGGGCTGGTTGCGCTCGGGGTCTGGTTGCGCTCGGGGCTGGTTGCGCTCGGGGCTGGTTGCGCTCGGAGCGGGTGCGGAGGAGGTATCTCTTCAAGAAATTGCGATCCTTCGCTCTGTTTTTTTGCATGCGGAGGAGCGGTCGTGCCGATGTTAACGACCTAGACCGTGAGCGCGATTTTCACGGGAAGGGGGATCGCAAGGGCGAGCCAGACGCGAGGAGGATTGCTGCTCCTCGGCGACTGGACCCGATTCCTCCCGTCGCGCCGCGGAAGCGGCGCGGCCCTGTCGGGCCAGCCTGACAGGGGACAGGGACGGGCAGGGGCGGTCATGGCTTATACCCCTGCTGCTCGACAAGCCTTTCTAAAAAGGAAGAGGAAATGCGCGTGCTCGATTCATTGCGGGGCCGCACCGGCCAGCAGCGAGGGAATGTGGCGCGAAGGATTCTGGAAGTGGAGTGCCTCGAGACGCGAGACCTGATGTCCGCCACTCCAGCACTGATCGGCACCGTGCTGACCGTCACCGGCTCCGCCGTCAATGACCGCATCTCGGTGTTGCGCGACCTGGCGACCGATCAGCTCGTCGTGCTGAATTGTGATCAGGTGACTGGCCAGTTCGCTTCCGCCGCAGTTACCAACATCGTCGTGAACTCCGGCAACGGGAACGATTTAGTCTTCATCGGCCCCAATGTGGTCCAGGACGCCACCATCAACGGCGGCACAGGCTTTCAGCGGTTCCGCACCGGCGGCGACGTGCTGATCTACAAGGGCCTGGGCCGGGCCACGATCAACGGTGGCGGCGGCGACGACCAGTTGATCGGCTCGACGAACAACGACGTCCTCAATGGCGGGGCAGGCGGATCCGACTTCCTGTTCGGCGGCGGCGGCGCCAACGTGCTCACGGGCGGTCCGGACCGCAACCTGTATGCCGGCAACCTCTTCCTCAATTTCGTCACCAATCCGAAACCCGGCGACCTCGATTTCCGCGCCCCGCCGCTGCGCAACCTGCTGGACGATCCGTTCCTCGGCCTGCCGCCTTCGCCGACGGTTGTCATCACTGCGGACGAAGTCAATACGATCTTGCTGCGAGCGACAGCGGCCACGCCCAGCAACGACGGCGTCATCGCCCTCGTCGATCGCACCGGCCGCATCCTCGGCGTCCGCATCGAAGACGCCACCCAGGCCTACCTCAACAGCCTGCCGAACGACCCCGCCAACCCCCGTCCGGGTGAGCGGACCTTCATGACGGCCTTCTTCATCGACGGTGCGGTGGCCGAGGCACGAACGGCCGCCTTCATCGGCAACAACCAGGCGCCGCTGACCTCGCGCACGTTCCAGACCACCAGCCAGACGACTGTCACTCAGCGCGAGATCGAGGCTTACCCGAGCATCACCGACCCGAACTCGACCCTGCGTGGCCCGGGCTTCGTTGCCCCCCTCGGACTGAAGAACCACTTCCCCGAAGGAGTCGCCTTCACGCCGCAGGTCGATCAGTTCGCCATCGAACACACCAACCGCGACAGCATCTACGCCGTCAACACCGATAACATTCGCGGCGGCAACAACGGTGCGACCCAGGGCAATGACATTCGCTTGCAGGCGCGGTTCAACGAAAACCCGGCCTTCATCGCGGATCGGATCAAGACGCCAGGCGCGACCATCGACCCGTTCGGCCGGGCCATCACCCAATCGACGATGACTTCCTACGGTGAAGCGGCCGGCACTCTCCCCGGTTCCACACCGCGCGGTCTGGGTACGCTGCCGGGCGGCATCCCGATGTTCAAGAAGGACCCTGCCACGGGTCAACTGGTCCAGGTGGGTGCCATCGGCGTCTTCTTCCCCGGCAAGACCGGCTTCGCGGACGAGGAAAACTCCGACCTCAACAGCAACTTCAATCCCAACTTACCGGACCGGGCGCTGGAAGCCGAATACATTGCCTTCGCGGCCCTCGGCGGCTCGAGCGCGGCCGGGCTGAGTGTCGGCGCCCTTGGCGGCGTCGCTCCGCTGTCCAACTTCGATCTGCCGGCGGGACGCATCGACCTCGTCGGCATCACGCTCAACGTGTTCGGCCCCAAGGGACAGAACGGCCCGGGGATCCTCGTCAACTACGGCAAATCCCTGGGGACGGGCTTCGTCAACGGAACGCTGCAGCCGCTCATCAATCCAGGCCTGAACAACGTCATCGATTCGCAAACGGCGGCCGGGACCGGCGGTGACGACCAGGGAGTCACGACGCTGCTCAACGGCACGCCGGAACCCGAGGGTTTCCTGGTTCAGCCGCACTCCAGCGTCGATGGCACCGTGAGCACGGCAGACGTGCAGAAGCTCATCTTCGACGGTGTTCAGGAAGCCCTCATCACTCGGGCCGCCATCCGGCTGCCGCTGGACAGCAACGCAGTGATGGTGCTGACGGTCACCGACAAGACGGGCGACGTTCTCGGCCAGTTCCGTATGCCCGACTCGACGATCTTCTCCGTCGATGTCTCGACGGCCAAGGCGCGGAACGCCGCCTACTACGCCAACCCCGCTGCCTTGCAGCCGATCGACCAGGTGCCCGGCGTGCCGGCGGGGGCGGCCCTCACGGCTCGTACCTTCCGCTATCTATCCTTGCCGCGATTCCCCGAAGGCATCGACGGCGCTCCTCCGGGACCGTTCTCGCAGCTCAATGACGATCCGGGCATCGACCGCACCACTCCGATCATCATCACCCACCCGCGGGTGCCGGAGGAAGTGGTCCAGGATACCCGAGGAACCGGTCTGCAGATCGGACCGCGCGCGCCGGCGTCGCAGTTCCAGAGCGTGCTGGGATTCAACGCCTTCAACCCGGGGACTAATTTCCACGACATCCGCAACACCGGCATCACGAACATCACCAACCCGGGCGATACGCGCCAGTTCCAGAACCCGTTGCTCAACCGCGACGGCATCGTGTTCTTCCCCGGCAGTTCGCCGTTCTACAAGGGGACGACTCTCGTCGGCGGCTTCGGTGTCTCCGGCGACGGCGTCGATCAGGACGACATCGTGACGGCGGGCGGCGTCCAGGACTTCAAGGTGCCGCAGGCCCTGCGGGCCGACATGTTCTTCTTCGGAGCAACCCGGCTGCCGTTCCAGAAGTTCAACCGCCAGCCGAACATCAACCCCTTCGGCAGCACGCCGCTGGGCAACCCGCTGGAAACGCGATTCTAAAGCAGATGTCGATTGGTGATTGCTGATTGACGATTGAAAGAGCGATTTTCTTTCAATCGTCAATCAGCAATCAGCAATCAGCAGTTGAAGGAGAGGTGCTTGATGAGGAAACGGCAACGCAGGATCCTGGGATGGGTCCTGCTGGCAGCCGGCTGCGTGCTGGCGTCAGGGGCCACAGCCCGGGCGGAGGAGCCGCCGCCGTGGCATCCCTGGCGGCTGCGCCAGTGGCCGGGACGTGCGTACCAGGGGCGGAATAATCGGGAACATACCTTCGAGCGCGCCGGCCATCCTGAGGAAGTATCGCGCTTCGCTCACGAATCGGACACGCCCCGCTATTACGGCTACTACGTCGGCGGCGGCGTATTGAAGGGCGGCAGCAGTCTGGGTCCGACCCAGGGGACCTGGGGCTGGGACTACGGCGGGTTGTTCCAGTGCTTGCCGGCGAAGATCGAACTGTTGTGGAACCCGGCGCGCTATCAAAGCGGCGAGGGCCATTACAAGATCGATGGCCCGCCGGTCAAGGATGTGGGACCGTACGTCGATAAGATCAAGGAGGCACCGAAAGCCTTCCACGAGATCCGGGCCGCGAAAGAGTGAGGGTCCTTCTTGCCGCTTGCGGCTTAGCGGAGAAGAACGCTAAGCCGCAAGCGGCAAGAAGGTTCACTTCTGCGTCAGTTCCACGATCCCATCGAAGCTCAGCGGCGCACTCTTGATGAACTCCACCGAGCGCGTCACGAGGTTCAAGCAGGGCATGTCGTAGTTGCCGTCCTGGGTGGCCAGCAGCGGATAGACCGTCCGGCAGGCGGCGCCGAACTGGCCGGACTCGAACTGCGTCAGGGCCTCCTCGTAGATGTCGCGCGACTTGCACCAATCCTCGGGTGCTTGCTCCGCGTGCAATTCGTAGAAATCAACCGCTCCCAGCCGGCCGACGACACGCACCTTGTTCAGACGCCGGGTGGCGAAGACGCCGGGCGGCAGATGAGCGCGCGTCGAGCCGGTGATCAGGATCGGCACGCCGAACTGTTTGGTCGCTCCCTCGACCCGGCTGGCCAGGTTGACCGTGTCGCCGAGTGGGCCGTACTTGAAACGGATGCGGCTGCCGGTGTTGCCGCACATCGCCGCTCCGCTGTTCATGCCGATGCCGACCTTGACCGATTGACCGATGCGATCGTGCCAGTCGGCGTCGATCTGCGGCAGACAGCATTGGATGGCCAGGGCCGCCTTGCACGCCCGCAGCGCATGATCGGGCTGGTTGATCGGCGCATTCCACATCGCCATGATGCCGTCGCCCGCATAATCGACGACCGTGCCATCGTATTTGCGGATGCACTCCGTCAGCCGATCCATCACATCGAAGATCAGTTCGCAGGTCAACTTCGGGCCGAGCCGTTCGGACAGCTTGGAAAAGCTGCGCACGTCGCTGAACAGGACGGTGATCTCGCGCTCCTGTCCGGTCAGCAAAGTCGGGTTCTTTTGCAACTCGTGGGCCAGCTCGGGCGAGACGAACTGCTCGAACTGAACGCGGTTGCGGCTGGCCTCGGCCTCGTGCTGCTGCCGGGCCAGGCCGGTCGCGACGGAGGCGGCCAGCACCTGCATGACCTGGGCCTCGAGCGGGCCGATACCGATGCCGCGCGGGCCGGTCCAGCGCGTACGGCAGCCGTAGACGAAGCCGACGACCTCGTTCTGCGAGTCGAAGATCGGCGAGGCGACGACGGCCTCGACGCCCTGCAAACTCTCCGAGGTGGCCGAGGGGGCGGCCGACGACTGGTAGAAGGTGCGGTTTTCTTTCTGCACGCGATCGAGGATGGTCAGGCTGAACTCCCGGCCGACGGTGTTGCCGCCGTCATCGGGGAAGCGTGCCTGGACCATCCAGCGGACCGGGGTGTTGGGCGAGGTGCCGGGCGGACGGGGGACGCGAAGGATGACGAGTCCCTTGTCGAGTCCGACGAGCTTGACGACGGCCTCGGCGGTCTGCTGATAGAAGGCGGTGGTGCCGGCGGCGGCCTGCTGGACGGCGATGAAGGTCTCGAACCAGCCCATGAGCTTCTCGGTCGAGGGTGCCTTGCCCAGTTCGAGAAGGCTCTGGCTTTCCGGGACCATCAGGGCGGCGGCGGCCTTGACCGCCTCGTTCGTGCCGGCCCCGCGCTCGCGCCGCACCGGCGAGGCGATGGTCTCCAGAGGACCACTGGACACGGGATCGACGACGATCTCGATGTTGATGAACGTCTCGCCGACGGTCAGCGTCGTGGGCGACTTGAGGAGTTTGGTTTCGCCCTTGTCGATGATGCTGTTATCGGGCAGGCGGATCGAGTTGCGCAGGCTGAGATTGTCGATCTTGATCTGCTGTCCATCGGCGACTTCTTCGACCTTGACGTGGTCCTTGGAGACGTAGCCGTCCTGGATGACGATACGGGGCATCCCGTCTCGTTCGGGACCGCGGCCGAATTCGACGGGACCGGAAGGATGATCGTGGGATTGCCGGCCGGCCTTGTTGGTGACGGTGATGCGGAGCATGGTCCGAAGTCCTTGATGATGAAAGCACGCCCGGCGCTCCGGCCGGAGGGTGACGCGACAATCGTTATTATGTCGAGGAAAGGGACTCGTCGCCACTGAATCTTGCCGTCGCTTGCCGCTTCCGAGGAGGGGCGCTATGATGAGGGGGAATGGCGCCCCCGTAGCTCAGGGGATAGAGCAGGGCTTTCCTAAAGCCAAGGTCGCAGGTTCGATTCCTGCCGGGGGTACTCAGCAGGTCACCGTCTCATGTTCGCGGATGGCGGTTTCGATTTCATCTCGGTGCGTGTCGTGATAGAGCCAGGCGGCGTTGAGGTCGGCCTGAGTCAGAGGCGGCTCGTAGCGAGCCAGCAGTACCTCATCCGCCATTCCAAGGCGGCGAGCGAGTACAAGCATCCACACGGCAATTCGAGTATTGCGGATGCAGGCGTCGCCACCCATGACGTCAGGAGTTTTCTGAACCTCAATTGAATCGACGATCTGGGCGGACATGCTGTTTCCTCCTCTCGAAACCGGTAGTCCCTCTCTTCATTCTACGCGCGGTTCTCGTTGGTTCGCGCCCCAGAACTTGCGCCTCCTTTTCGTGCCGTCACCGCGCATAAGTCCCCGTCAGCGGCGATTCGGCCAGGATATGCCCCTTGATCGCCGCCAGGAACTCTTCTCGAGATGCGCCCGCCGGAATCCCCAGCATGTTGTCCAGCGCATAAAGCGTGAAGACATAGCGATGCGGGTTGCCCGGCGGCGGTTCGGGGCCGCCGTAGCCCATCTTGCCGAAGTCGTTGCTGCCGTGCATCGCCCCATCCGGGAACGAGGCTTCCTGCGGGACGGCTTCGAGCAGTTCGCGAGAACTGGCCGGCATGTTGAAAAGGACCCAGTGCGCGAACGTCCCATGCGGCGCGTCGGGGTCCACGCAGACCACCGCGAAGCTCTTCGTTCCGGACGGCGGATCATCCCAGCGCAGGGGCGGCGAGACATTGCGGCCATTGTGGGCGTACTCTTCAGGAATCGCTTCGCCCTGTGCGAAAGCCTTGCTCGTGAGTGTGAGACCCATGATGAACAGCCCTCTCTAGTGTTGCTTCCGCTCTCTGTTTATTGCTTTTTGGTGCAAAAGGGAACCGAATGCGCTATCATCAACAGATGGCTCAACCCGCTTTCCTTTCAAGGACTCCCGGCGATGTCCCGATGCATCCTTGCCTTCTTCTGGCTTTCGTCCGTCCTTGCTCTGCCGCTTCTGGTCCGGGGGGGTGAGGAACTTCCCGGCGCCGGTCCTGTCACGATCGACAAGGAAGACATCCCGCTGCAAACGGCCCTCGATCAACTGGCGGCGCAGTCAAAAATCGTCGTCCTCAACAATGCGGGCGACAATCCGGAACTGAAGCTGAAAGTAAAAAAGGCCACGTTCTGGGAGGCCCTCGATCGGATCGCCACCGCTGCCGACGCCCAGCTCGATCTCTATCGGCCCGATGGCCGCATTGCCCTTGTTCGCCGCGGGCGCGACAAGAAGTCGCTTCTGAAGCCCCAGATCAGCCGGAGTGGTCCCTTCCGTGTGTCGCTGCAACGATTGACCGCTCACACCGACTTCGCCACCGGAACACGCGCCTCGAACGCTCTCTTTGAACTGGCCTGGGAGCCGTCCGTCGATGTGTTCTACATGCAGTCTCAGCCGCAGAAACTCGTCATCCGGGACGATAAGGGCAAGGCCGTCGAAGCGCCCACCGGCAGCAAGTGGATCACTCTCGACGCTCGCCGGGCCATCACCTTCGACGTCGATCTGCCCTCGCTGCCGCGCAGCGCCGAACAGATGGGCCTGCTTCGAGGGACGATCCCGATTCGCGGACCGAGCCGGATGCACACCTTCCGCTTTCCGACGCCGGCCAGCAAGGAGCCGACGCTCGCGGACCTTTCTGCCCATCTCCAGGACGCGAACAAGCCGCTCGAAGAGAGTGCGGGCAACAAGTTGACGAGTTGCGCGCTTCAGCGCGTCACACTTAACTCGGATTCGTGGAGAGTGCGGATCACGACGGCGCTGCCGCCGGGCGGACCGGACTTCGAGACGCATGAGACGTGGTATGCCTTCAATGAAGTGTATCTGCAATCGCTCGACGGCAAGACCCGACTGGCATGGACTGGCTATGCCCAGGAGAGCGCCGGGACTCAGAAGGCCGTCGTCAGTTACACCTTCAAGAAACCGGCGAAGGGACAGCGCGACAGTGCCAAGGACTGGATGCTTGTCGTTCGCGCTCCGGCGTCGATGATCGAGCAGAGCGTCCCGTTCGAGTTCAAGGATGTGCCGTTGCCGTGAACAATTCCCGGTTAGCCGCGACGCGAGT
>JBBSDR010000038.1:0-13993 GCA_038240465.1 Gemmatales bacterium | reverse complement strand
CTCACGCTGGTGACCGGCCCCGCGTGCCCGTCGAGGGTGTGCAAGATCTCGCCCGTCTGCGTGTCCCACACCTTTACGGAGTTGTCGTGGCTCCCCGAAACGATGCATTTGCCGTCAGGGCTGAAACTCACGCTGGTGACCCCGAGCCTGTGTCCCTCGAGGGTGCGCAGTTCCTTCCCCGTCTGCGCGTCCCACAACTTCAGCGTCTTGTCCCTGCTTCCCGAGACGATGCGTTTGCCATCGGGGCTGAAACTCACGTTAAAGACGATGCCCGTGTGTCCCTTGAGGATGAGCGGGTCCTGGCCCGTCTGCGCGTCCCACAACTTCAGCGTCTTGTCCCTGCTTCCCGAGACGATTCGTTTGCCGTCGTTGGGGCTAAAACCCACGCCAAGCACCTGATCCGTATGTCCCTTTAGGGTGAGCGAGTTCTGGCCCGTTTGCACGTCCCACACTTTCAGCGTTTTGTCCGCGCTTCCCGAGACGATTCGTTTGCCGTCGGGGCTGAAACTCACGCTGGTGACCGGCCCCGCGTGCCCGTCGAGGGTGTGCAAGTTCTGGCCCGTGTGCGCATCCCACAACTTCACTTCACCCAAATTGGCAAACGCACTAGTCCCCGAGACGATGCGTTTGCCATCGGGGCTGAAACTCACGCTGGTGACCGGCCCCGTGTGTCTCTCGAAGGTGCAGAGTTCCTTGCCCGTCTGCGCGTCCCACAACTTCAGCGTCTTGTCCTCGCTCCCCGAGACGATGCGTTTACCGTCAGGGCTGAAACTCACGCTGGTGACTGTGCCCATGTGTGTCTTGAGGGTAAGCGGGTCCTTCTCCGTCTGCGTGTCCCACACCTTTACGGTGTTGTCGTGGCTCCCCGAGACGATGCGTTTGCCGTCAAAGCGGAAACTCACGCTGGTGACCCCGATCCTGTGTCCCTTGAGGGTGCGCAGTTCCTTCCCCGTCTGCGTGTCCCACACCTTTACGGTGTTGTCGTCGCTCCCCGAAACGATGCGTTTGCCGTCAGGGCTGAAACTCACGCTGGTGACCGGCCCCGTGTGCCCGTCGAGGTTGTGCAAGATCTCGCCCGTCTGCGTGTCCCACACCTTCAGCGTCCCGTCGTAGCTCCCCGAGACGATGTGTTTGCCGTCGGCGCTGAAGCTCACGCTCCAGACCCCGCCCGTGTGTCCCAGGAACGTCCGCTGAGGCGCGGCAATCAGTCCGCGCCAATAGCCCTGCTCCCAGGGGAGCGCCTCTTCGGGGCCGGCCCCTCTTCGCCACGTGGCGCGCGCCTCATCCAACGAATCCAGCGCCGCCGGGGCATTACCTTGCTCCCAGTGCCGTTCTGCGAGCCGCAGATGGCCGAGATACTCGAGATGGTCGCGATCACGCACGGCCTCCTTGCGCAACCGCTCACTCTTCTCCGCCTCCTCGTTCGCGTGTTTGGTGAGGCGTGTTGCTTCCACCGCCGCCTCCCTGTCTAGTTCCCCCTGCTTTACCGCTTGACCGCGCATCACCAGCGACAGCCCCCCCGCGAATACCAGCAGTGCCGCCACCGCCGCCAGCAGGGATGCCAGGGCCGGTTCGCGTTTTACCCACTTGACGAGGCGTTCGGTCCGTCCCGCGGGGCGAGCCGCGATCGGTTCGCCCGCCTGGAAGCGGCGCAGGTCCTCCGCTAACGCGCCGGCGCTCCCATAGCGCTTCAAGGGATCTTTGCGCAGGCACATCAGACAGACGGTTTCCAGGTCGCGCGGCACGCCGGGGTTCAGCCGCGACGGCGGAGCCGGCTCCTCGCTCATCACCTGCGCCAGCGTCTCTAGCACACTCTCCGCCTTGAACGGAGGCCGGCCCGTCAGGCACTCGTAGAGGATCGCCCCCAGCGCGTAGACGTCTGCCGCCGGGCCGATGGGGTTCGACTTCGTTCCCGCCTGCTCCGGCGCCATGTAGCTCGGCGTCCCCATCGCGATACCGGAGCGCGTCTGCGCGGCGTCGTCCATCTTCTTCGCCAGGCCGAAGTCGGTCACCTTGAGCGTGCCGTCCGCGGTGAGCAGCACGTTGGCCGGCTTCAGGTCGCGGTGGATCACATTCTGTTCGTGGGCCGCCTGCATAGCTCGCGCCAGCACCTCGGTCAGCCGAGCCGCCTCGCGGGCTGGCAGCGGCGTGCCGGCCAGCTTCTTCTCCAGGCTGCCTCCGAGACACAACTCCAGGGAGAAGAACGGCAACCCGCCATGCTCGTCCACCTCGAACACCTGTACGATGTTCGGGTGCGACAACCGGGCGATCGCCTCTCCTTCGGTCCGGAATCGCGCCCGCTGTTCCGCGCTGGCATGGCTGCCGACCAGGATCATCTTCAGGGCCACGATGCGGTCTGCTTTGACCTGCCTGGCCCGGTAAACGACGCCCATGCCACCCCGCCCCAACACGCCAAGGATCTCATAGCCGGGAGGCGGCGAACCCATCGGCGTCAGCAGCGTCGAAGATTGCTCTCCGCCCGTCAAGCGCGTCGGCGGCGTACCGCCAGTGGCCGGATCGGCGGCAAACGGCTGCATGCCGATTTCCGAGTCGTCGGGAGAAGGCGGCACGGTTTCGGAGGCCTCCAGCATGAGGCCGGCAATCCGCGATCGGGTGCCGAGCATATCGCCCACCGCTTGGATGACACGGAGTTGCTGCCGCACCGGCTCGAGCAGTTCTGGACAATCGCGGCACAGTTCCTCGGGCGAGGCATCCGCCCCTTGCGCCTTCAGCTCTTCGTAATGCACCAGCAAGTCCACGATTCGCGGGTCAATGTCCACGGGCATTCTCCCCTCAGTCTTCCAGGTCCAGACGCGGCAAGCACGTCGCCAGCCGGAGACGGGCCGCCATCCAGTAGCGCTTCACCGTCGCCAGCGACAGGTTCAGCACCTCCGCCGCCTCCGGCTGCGTCAGGCCGTGATACCACAGCAGGTCCACCACCACTCGCTCCTCGACCGGCATCGTCTCGACGAACTCGTGAAAGCGCTGCCAGTCCATCAGCCCCGCCGGATCATCGCTCATCCACGAAGGAGGAACCTCTAACGGCCGGGCGTCCTGCGAGCTATCCGCCGGCGCGACGTGTACCTCATTTGCGCCGGCTCCCTGCGGCCCGAAGTAGTGCCGTACCAGGTCGATCAGGGTTCGGCGAACCTCACAGGCCGCCAACCGGAAGAACTCCGGCACCGACGCCGGCGGAATCCGCTCCAGCGCCCTGCGCAGCCGAAGCGCGGCCTGCGACACGACGTCGCCGCTCTCCTCGTAGCGGCGAAGATACGGATAGGACTGCATGATCTTGCGCGTCAGCCGATGGAGCCGCTCGCAAGCCCGGCCGATCAGCTCGTCGCGCGCCGCCGCATCTCCACCGTTGAGCCGGTTGAGCAGGAGCTGCAACTGCGTCGTGGTGTCGCCGGCCATGAGCCATCCCTTCGTCTTCCACGAGAGAGCCGGTTCGGAGCAGAAAGCGGGAATGATCGAATCATAAACCTACCGTCCCGATCCCTCAAGAACGAAATTCCATCTCGGAGGAAAAAGGTGGACCGGAGACAAGTGAGACGAACCGGCATTCCTGCACGAGGTTCGCGCTTCTCGGCTAACCGAGAGACGAACTCTGGGCAAGCAAAGGGGTCAAACCCCGAACGGCCGACGCAAGCTCTTGACAGGATCACGGCAAACGTGAAGAAGGACAAGAGCGACAAATCCGCCGCGATTCCCCCGGCGACCGAGCGGCTGGAAACGGAAGTGGCAAAGACCCGGCAGCCGATGGCACAATCTATTAAGGAACTCGGCTTCGGCGAGTTAGGGAGCCAACATGACCACGATCAAAGCCACGGTGCGGAACGGCCGCATCGAAGTCGATGAACCGCTCGACTTGCCCGAGAAGCAAGGGGGTCAAGCCCCGAAGCAACACGAGAGACTGCTGGCGGTGGCGCCGCGATACGGCATCGAGATCGGTCTTCCTTCCTGATAGCGCGTTGCCGCGTAGTTCCTGGCAGCGGTTCCCTCGGGAAGCTGCCAGACCTCGGCGGTACGGGGGCAGAAAGGCAGGTATAATCAGGGAGGGCCTTTCTGTGGCGCTGCCGGGAGGAATGAACTCGGGCGCTGAATCGAGGACTGTTGCCCGAAGGCTACTATGCCCTGCCCGAACAGGCGAGCGGCGAGCCGGCGAACAACGTTTCGCGGACCTTGGCGATGCGCTGGCGAAAGTCCGAGAATAACGTGCGGAGGTGCTTTATGAACGCATTACGGCATTGCAGCGGAATTCTTCTCCTCGTCTTGCTCGGTCCCGCGCTGGCAGGACCGCCGGCCGACGCGGCCGAACGCGGCAAGAAAGCGCTGCTGGGCCGGGCCTTCAATCCACCTGCGTTCAGCTTCAAGGCGTATGAGAATGTCTGGAAGGTCTGGGGCCTCAACGCGAAGCCCGCCGACTTCGAGCGCCAGTTCCGCGAACGCTATGGTCTGTCCGAACCGCCCTACGCGAATGGCCGCTATCCGATGGGCCTGCGCGAGTCGGCCGGCCTGCTCGGCAATGGCCTGACGACCGACTGTCTGGCCTGTCACGGCGGCTCGATCCTGGGACAAAGTTACGTCGGCCTGGCCAATGTCAGCGGCGACTATCACGCCCTGCTGCAAGAGCTGGCGGTCGCCGACGGCCGGCAACCGCGCATGCTGTTTCAGTTCACGCGCGTTCGCGGCACCAGCGAGGCCGGCGCGATGGCGGTCTTCCTCCTCGGCCTGCGCGAGCCGGACCTGAGCATGCGCGGCAGCAAGCTCGACCTCGGCCTGCACGACGACCTGTGCGAGGACGCGCCGGCCTGGTGGCTGCTCAAAAAGAAGAAAACCATGTACCACACCGGCGGCGCCGATGCCCGTTCGGTCCGGTCGCTGATGCAGTTCATGATGTCGCCTTTCAATGGTGCCTCGACCTTCGAGAAAGAAGAGAAGACCTTCGAGGACATTCGCGCTTACCTGCTCAGCATCGAGCCGCCAAAGTATCCCTTCGCCATCGATCGCACGCTGGCCGCCAGGGGAGAACAACTCTTCGTCAAGCAGTGCGCTCGCTGTCATGGGACTTACGGCGACAGGTGGACCTATCCGAATCGCATCGTGCCGCTGGAGGAGATTGGCACCGATCCGGCGCGGTATCACGGCATCACAAAGGAGTTCGACGACTACTACAACCAGACGTGGTTCGCGAAAGAGAAGCCCGACGGCTACAAGGGCGTGCGGACTGGCGGCTATCAGGCGCCGCCGCTCGACGGCATCTGGGCAACGGCACCGTATTTCCACAACGGCTCGGCGCCGACGGTCTATCACGTCCTCAACTCGAAGTCCCGGCCAAAGATCTTCACGCGCTCCTACCGGACGGACCGGGACGCTTACGACGAGGTGAAGCTGGGTTGGAAGATCGCGATTCTGGAGAAGGGAGCAGACGAGAAGTTGCCGGCCATCGAACAGCGAAAGGTGTATGACACGACGCGGCGCGGCCGGGGCAATGGCGGACATCTCTTCGGTGATAAACTGTCAGACGCGGAACGAATGGCGATCATCGAGTATCTGAAGACGCTCTGATCGCCGCTTGCGGCATGGCGCAACGAAGGGCGGCCAGACCATCGACCGTTTGTGGAGGGAAACTCTCCGGTATCATCAGAACGTGGCATGCCTGTTCGACTCGTAGCCGCATTCGCCAGAATGCGGGTGTTCGCCGTTGTCCCGCATTCTGGCGAATGCGGCTGCAGGTACATTTTCACCTGTCGCTCGCCTTATCGCAAGGATTCCCACGCCAAAGTTCTTCCCGAGGACGCTCACGCTCAACGAAAGTTGCTCCCACCTCCTCTATACCCTCGCGCAACTCTTCCCATCGCTGGAGGCAGAAAGACGATGACGCCCGATGCCGGCAAACGCACGGCGGGCAAGTTGTGGCTGGCCCTGCCGGCGATCTTGCTGTGCCTGGCCGATCAGATCGTGACGCTGCTAGGACAGCCGGGGGCCTACTGGGCCGGCAACTACAGTCAGCCGCTGGAGGGAGCGCCGCACGGCCACTGGCTGCTGAGCCGGCATCCGGCGTGGTACATCACCGCCGCCTGCTGCTACCTGCTGCTGATTGCCATCGGCATCATCTGGCTGCCGCGACTGCCGGCACGGATGGCCTCGGCGAGCTTGACGATCGGCCACACCTGGGGAACGTGTTGGTGGATGCTGACCTTCTTTCCCGGCGACCGCGGCTACTGGATTTGCTTCGGACTGTTCATTTTCAGTGGTATCCTCCTGGTACTGGGTTTCGAGAGGAGCGACGCTGCGGCTCTGGGCCGATTGCGGGCAGGCGGAGAGTGCCGCTGAGCCGCAAGCGCTGAAGTAGGTTTTCACACGACCGCCATTAACATAAGGCGAGCGGGGTCAGTAATGACCCCGGTGAGATGCAATTACCGAGGGTCATTACTGACCCCGTATCGAGCAGATATCGCCTCATTCCCACATCCTCCGCATCCCTTCGGCCTGTTCGACAAACGCGGCATTCTCCCGCTCCTATGGTGCAGATCATTGTTGCTTCGGGTTTCCCGAGCTGAAGTCGTTCACCACGTTCACAGCAGTCTCCGAAACGGTTGCGATGAATGGGCCTTTCTTTCTCCTGGCCAATCGCTCGATCGCAGCTCGGTTGTTCGCAAAGATGTCGCCCATCTGCTCGCCCGCCATGT
Source organism: Gemmatales bacterium (assembly GCA_038240465.1). Taxonomy (GTDB): domain Bacteria; phylum Planctomycetota; class Planctomycetia; order Gemmatales; family Gemmataceae; genus JBBRIK01. The sequence goes on along the minus strand of JBBSDR010000038.1, from coordinate 7,301 downwards.
TTCCACCCGTGAGAGTAAACAATCGAATCCCTGCAACTTGCACTGCCAGCTTCTCGAGCGGGTTGCGTCGAATGCGTTTGTCCTTTGTCAAGACAACCCAGCCCCGAGAACCAACCTCTGCGATCCAATCGACGTCAGGGGTGTCATCGGAGAAATGGTCATCATGACGTTCTACATTCATGCCTGCGGCGCGCAGTCGGGCCGCAACATGGACGCTGCCCAGCGAGCGATCCACGAAAAAGATGCGCGGATCAAGAGGCGGCTCGGCTCTCGTAGCGGATTGCTTCTTCGATTTCTTCCGTCGGGCGGCCATAGTCTTCAGTTAACAGAGCAATGGAGTCGCCCGCCTCGTAGCGCTCCGCGATGATCCGTGTGGGGATTCCAGTTCCGGTGAGGCAGGGCGTGCCAAACCGAATGGTCGGGTCGATGGAGATCAACCGGGGCGAGTCTTCGATTCGGCTGCGGGTGAACGGGAACAATCGGATGGGAGCGCCGTGACCATCGCGATCGATGCGGCGGAGATACTCTTCCAGGAGGTGCCGCATTTCTAATTGCCCATCGGCTGAGGTGTTCACGAGTTTGCCGTAGCGTTCGATGAACAGACTCTCGCCGTCAGTCAGCAAATCGCTCGTGAGGAGTGGTCTCGACGTGTGCAAATGCCGATTGAAATAGTTGATCGTTCGGCGAACAGCTTTCAACTCGACGCGGTGAACACGACGAATTGAACTGAGAACGTGCAACTCAACGAGATTGTTAAAGGAAAGGAACTCTGTCTTCGGGTCAGCAATGGCAATGAGTGGAGGAGAGTGCTTGGTGCCTGATTCAGTCGGATATCGGCGGCCTAGGACCCAGGAGCGGACTGTTGCCGATGGCAAGCGCAGGTAGTGCGCAGCGTCAGAGATGAAGTAGGCCGCAGTGTCCCTCGGGTCTCTCCCTCCATATAGCGCAGCAGTCAGGTCAGGTCGCGTGGACATCACCACCTGCCAGTCAGTTCGTCGTTTGCAGTTCTCGGAGCCGAACGTGGCCAGCAACTCGCTCTTTGGCCCACCCTCTTCATCGTACACAATTTACCGCACGACAGAAACCACGGGATGCGCGAAACCGCGGTCCCCTTTCAACCAACAGCGAGGATCTACAGCCGCATCGCTAGCAGACCCGATGGGTCCGTCCCCTGCTGCTCCGGGCGTTTCGCGTTTCCGGGGAACTGCTATAATTCAGTATGCTTCCCGAAACGATCCTTTTTTCCAGGCTGTCGATGCCAGACGATCTTCAACCGACCATTGCCGTCCCTCCTCCGAGCACCCAGCCGGTCGATGTTCAGACATTGATGCCGCCGGTGTCGGCATCGGGCGAGGCTCGCTCGACGCCATTCAGCAGCATCCACGTTCCCGGCTACGAGATTCTGGAGGAACTCGGACGCGGTGGCATGGGTGTCGTCTACAAGGCGCGCCATGTGCAACTCGATCGCATTGTCGCTCTCAAAATGATGCTGTCCGGCGAGCATGCCGGCAAGGACGAACGCGCTCGCTTCCAGGCGGAAGGCATTGCCGTCGCCCGGCTGCGGCATCCGCACATCGTCCAGATTCACGAGGTCGGCAGCGTTGACGACCGGCCCTATTTCTGTCTGGAGTTCCTCGCGGGCGGCTCCCTCGCCGCCCGCCTGCAAAGTATTGCGATGATGGCCGAGCCGACAGCGGAACTCGTCGAGAAACTCGCGCGCGCCATTCACTACGCCCACCAGCAGGGCATCATCCATCGCGATCTGAAGCCGGCCAATGTGCTGCTCGATGAACACGGACAGCCCAAGGTGACCGACTTCGGTCTGGCGAAACACGTCGGCGGCGAGGGACGCGGGCCGACCCTAACAGGCGAGATCCTCGGCACACCGTCCTACATGGCCCCCGAACAGGCCTCGGGACAAACCCGCGAGATCGGCCCCGCCACGGATGTCTACTCGCTTGGGGCCATTCTTTACGAGTTGCTCACCGGCCAGCCGCCCTTCCGCTCTGACACGCCTGTCGAGACCATCACGAAGGTGCTGTCGCAGCCGCCGGTGTCGCTGCGGCGATTGCGCCCGAGCGTCCCCTACGATCTCGAGACGATCTGTCTGAAATGTCTGCACAAGGAACCAGGACGGCGCTACCCATCGGCTGCCGAACTGGCCGACGACCTGCGCCGCTTCCTCAATGGTCAACCGATCCAGGCCCGCCGCACCGGCTGGATTGAGCGCGGCTGGCGCTGGTGCCGGCGTCACCCAGCAACGCTGTTCAGTTCGCTGGCCCCGCTCCTGTTGCTGCTGGCCATGACGGCACTGGCCAATCGCCAGACCGAAGTCGCCTTCGAGCATTCCAGCGAGGCCCTGGTCGAACGCCTGCAGGAGAGCAATCTCGTCAGCGCTCGCCTGGCCGCCAGCGTCGTGCAGGATCAACTCGTCACACGCCGCGATCTGGTCAAACAGTACGCCGATCGCGAAGCCCTGCGCCGCGCCACCGGGCGCGGCCCGTCGGCGCGGCCGGAACTGCGCGAACTGCTGAAGCAGTTTCACGAACATCAGACGCAGTTGAACTTCTTTCGCTGGTCTGTTGCCGACCGCAACGGCGTGACGTTCGCCACCTATCCCGAGGACGTGACGGTCCACAACGTCAACTGGTCGTGGCGCGACTGGTTCAACGGCAAGGGCGATCGGCCCGAGCGCAAGAACGAGACGTTTCCGCCGCTGGCGGAGGCCCACATCTCGCAGCCTTTCATCGGCCAGTGGCGCGACGCCGGCCTGGTCATCGGCATCTCGGCGCCGATCCACGATCCGAACGACGCGAATGCCACCATCGGCGTCCTGCTGGCCACGGTGCGCCTGGACGAGCTGAACAAGTGGTTGACCGACGTGCAGATCGTCGATGGGTTCGCCGTGCTGATCGACGGCCACAATCACGCCGTCCTGCATCGCGAGCGCGACCTTATCCTGCCGGGCCGCAATCAGAACCCGCCGCAGTGGGAGTCCGCGACCTATGACGACGCTCGCCGTGGACCGTCCGCGAGCACGGTCTACAACGATCCGATTGACGGCCGGGCGTATCTGGCGAGTTATGCGCCGTTGCCCCAGGTCGGATGGGCCGCCCTGGTGCAACACGATCAGAAGGCGGCAATGGCGCCCCTGCACCAGTTGCGCGGAGAGTTGCTGCGAGGGACGTGGGTGACGATCGGCGTCGTGGTGCTGATGACGTCAGGATTGTGGGGTTTGTTGACCTGGCTGCGCCAGCGCCGAGCGCTGACGATTTAAGCAGAGCGTCGCGGCGCAAGCCCGAATCTTAACTGAATACGGTCACTCAATCCCCATTCGGGAGAGTGATGGAGAGACGATCGAATTCCTGCGGCGTGAGGGTCTCGATCAGTTCCAGGCGAGCTTGAAGTCGAACCCGCGCGGCGCCGGGCGGCAAGAAGTCCAGGGCGTCCCGGTGCCACTGGACGATTTCCTCATGGACTGTTTCCGTCCACTTTTCGGGAGAAACGAGGGCCAGGCAAAGCGTGGCCAGGAACAGGCGGCGAGAGGCCAGCCCGGCAGCGTCCGGGTCGGAATCGGAATTGATTGACAGGGCGCTAAAGGCGCGACGCGCCTCGTGGAAGGACTGGTCGAGAACCTCGGTCGCCGCGTGACTCTCGCAGAAACCCTGGCCGCCGCTTGCGCCGTGATTGCGAGCCAGGTGACTTTGCCACAGGCTCAGGCTCGCGTGGACCTTCGTGACGTGTCCGAGCGCGGCCGACAGCGCCTCGTCCGCTTCCTCTTGTGACGACAACACGCTCTGGGCGGCTTGCAGTTCGCGGCGATGATAGGTCAATGGAACGAGGAAAGAGACGGGTTGACGTGGGCTTCCCGCGTGGTCTCGCAACCGCTCGAACCACAACTCGAACGCCGTCCGCAACAGACCAAGAAGATCGAACCAGGCTGCCGCGGAGTTCGCCTCGAAGCACCACTCGCGCCGCAGCTCAGCCTGAAAAACCCGCGCGCACAGGCGCAAGCGTCCCGCCAGGACGAAACAAAGTTCAGCGAGGGATGGATCCTCGTGCAAGCCAATACGGACGGCGGACATGGCACGCTCTGTTCCGGGAGCGCGTACCAACGGCGAGAGCCTCTTCTCGTGCGTGGACGCAATACCACCGCCTGTTTCCGGCAGGGATGGCGATTAGTGGTCCGCGCGGGCGGACCCCCTCTCTGCTAGGAGAACTGTAGCTGGAGAAAGTGATGGTCGGGGAGAAAAACCGGCGCGCGAACCTTTTTTCATCCGCAGAAGTGTGGAACAGCAGGAACAGTCAGCTCTGCCTATCAACGCTTGCGTTTCTTGCCCCGTGGCGGGGCGACCCTGGGTTTCCAGTCGCGGCCCCTCTCAAAGAGCTTCACGGTTCCGCTTGCTGACACCTTGATCACATAGGAATGGCGCAGAAGAGTGGAAAGGTCCCGGGCGGCTCGTGCTCCCGTCCCGCCGCTGGCTGCCGGTCGATTGCGAAGGGCCCTGCCGCCGCGCATCTGTTCCTCGTGAGTATTCTTCTTGTCCGCGGATGCGATTTTGGCCTGGAGAACTTTAAGCTCCGCCAGGGTATTCTCGGACACCTTGCCGGTGAGAGGCGCCAGGTTGGGGAGTCGTCCGTGAACGATGACCTCTCAATGCTGGTCCTGCCCGTCTACTTCGCCGGCGCCGCCCCTTTGCTCAACGGCCTGGACTGGTACAATAGGCCTGTGGAGGTGTTCTGGGACACAGAGGCTATCGTAGTGAACCGTGTTCAATGGCAGCAATTCGCCGAGCGCTGGCTGGTGGACGCGAAGGCCCTGACTGTATGCCGCGATCGCGGACAAACCGAACGGGGTGATGCAATGGATCCGGGGCCGCTGGTAAGCACTCAGATTGATGCTGGGGCGAGGTTCCTGGCTGAGTTTCAAAAGTACGCTCCCATTCAGTCTGCTTTCTGGTTCAAGGACTGCGAAGAGAATACCTGGTGGCTCTATGTCGCGTCGGACCAGATTACGGATGAGAACTTTGACCTGGCCTACCGGGAAGTGGTCCGGATCGCCGGGGTGCTGCAAGACCCGTGGTTCGACATGTTCCTGGTGAAGGTGATCCGTGAGCAGCATCGTCTGACGAAGGCGGTGGCGGAATTACAGCGTCGTTATCCTGGTTCGTCTCCCATCCACCTGTACGGCAAAACGGTCGGCATGGTGACGCTGGATGAGGTTTATGTCTATCCTTTGCCGCTCGCCGCGCCGGTCCAGTAAGAGGGACGAGAGGGAAGGCTGGCGTGAGACATCCTCGGCGGAATACCTTCTGGGTGACCCAATCGCAGATTGTCCTGGCACACTATCGATGCCTGTCCCGTTTTCCGCCTCAAAGGTGTGAAGGGTCCGAAAAAACGGTCCCTGGAACTTTTCCGCGTCTTTTTCCGCGTAGAACCTTTTCCGCGGTAACAGTTCAAGGGGATGCTCATGAGAATTGACCGGTTGGAACTGCGGAACTTCAAGAAGTTCGAGGCATTCGACATGCGACTGCACCGGCAATTCACCTTGCTGATCGGGGGGAACGGTGCGGGCAAGACCAGCCTGCTAGATGCGATTGCAGTAACTCTCGGCGTTTGGCTGGTTGAACCGCCTGACTCCACCTTGCTAAACAGCCGGCGGGGAATCTCTCCTTCCGAAATCCGGCTTGAAAGTACCCAGACAGGCGACCGCGTCCAGTTTCGCGAGGCAAGCGGTGGTGTGTCGATCAGAGCCACAGGGCGAATTGAAGATCGCGATGGCCTGATGTGGGAACACCAAATCAAGCCAGGCAAGAGAAAGGCCAGCAACGCGGGAGCCAGGACAGCACTGGAGGTAGTCGCAGCGGCTTATGAGCGAGCGAACACGGGTGAACGGGTGCTACTTCCGGTGATCGCATACTATGGCGCGGGCCGGGCATGGCTGCCCCACCGCGAGCGGCCCAAGTCGCGGAGCGCTGCAAGTGGACGTGCCCGCCGATGGGCGGCGTTCTACGACTGCCTGAACGAACGCATTCGGATTGCCGATCTCGGCGACTGGTTCCAGCGGGAAGCTCTTGCGGCCGTAAACCGCGGTGGAAGGTTTCGTGCAGGATACGAGGTGGTTCGCGCAGCGGTCCTGCGGTGCGTTCCTGGCGCTGATGGGATGTGGTTTGACGGCGACCGAAGCGAGATTGTGCTGTCAATCGAGGGGTACGCTCAACCGTTCAGCAATTTGAGCGCTGGACAGCGAATGATGCTGGCACTCGTGGCGGATATCGCTATCAAGGCAGTAACGCAGAATAACTACCTGGTTCCAGATGATGGGTCCGCACCAGCTGCCTGTGCATTGCCTCATGTGCTGGCTCAAACCCCTGGCGTGGTGCTGATCGATGAGCTTGACGTGCATCTGCACCCAAGTTGGCAGCGTCGGGTCGCGACTGATATCAAAAGCACCTTTCCGAAGATCCAGTTCGTGTGTACGACTCACTCACCCCAGGTGATCGGAGAGGTCGCCCCGGAAGAAGTCCGCATGCTTGACGAACCTGCTGATGGCCGAGCGCCCGATCAATCGTATGGGCTGGACTCGAACGCGATTTTGGAAGATTTCATGAGGTCCCAATCAAGGACCCAGCAAGTGACCGAGGCTATTGAAGCCGTCGAGGCTGCCTTGGAAGAAGGCGATCTTGATGCTGCCCACGAACAACTCGAAGTAGTGAAGCAGTTACAACATGGGACTACTCGGGATACAGCGCGCCTCGAAGCCACGATCAACAACCTTGAAATTCTCACGAATGAAGACCATTAATCCCCAGCCCGAGCCAGCGACATATGCCCAATGGCGAGCGGCATCCCAAACGGACATTAACTACGGTTACGATCTCATACCGGGAGACATACGCAGTGAACTGAAAGCTGCCCTCATCGCTGAACAGCGAGGTCTTTGCGCCTATACCGGTCTCGGAATCAACATGGATCGCGCGCACATCGAGCATATGATCCCTCAAGCACATTGCGTTCGGGGCGAAGGGGATGTTGCATACAGGAACATGGCGGCCTGCTATCCGGCTCCTGCCGGTGCTTATGTTCCGTTCGGTGCTGTTTTCAAGGCGAACTGGCCCCCACCCGGGGAACAACACCTTTTCGTCTCCCCTCGCTCGGCGGGTTGCGAGGCCCGGTTCAGATTCAGCATTCGCGGCACCATCTCTGTGGCAGCGGAAGATGAAGCAGCGCGAGTAACCGTCGAGCGACTCGGACTGGACAACGGGCGACTTGAGGCACTTCGTAAGGAAGCCATCAACGCG
>JBBSDR010000037.1:0-14018 GCA_038240465.1 Gemmatales bacterium | reverse complement strand
TGACCGGGGCCAGTTGTGTTAGACTGAGCATAAGAAAGCTCCTGGAGCGAAATGTGTTGTGATAAACTCATTTTACCAGGGGCTTTCTGCTTGACAAATCCCTTAACCGGATGCGTATGGGCCAGTAATGGCCCCGGTGTGACTCATTACCGGGGCCATTACTGGCCCCGCTCGCCGATCCACCAGGGTAGAAGTAGCGAGTCCTCCTTGCGGGTTCGGGGGGACGCTTGCACCGACCGAAAAGAGTCCTTCGGGATTTTGACTTCACGGCGGCTTCACTTCGTGCTATTCAATCAAGCAGCAGCCAGGACGGCCCGTGGGCGGTTCGCGCGGCCACGTCCGCTTCCCTCTCTGACTGGACCTTCGACCATGTTCAACCCTGTCGAAATTCTCATTGATGCTTTCGGGGACCAGCTTCGCGCCGGCTATCGGCGCATGTACGGCGGTCTCAAGGTCGATTACGAGGACATCATCTGCTGGGCCAGCAGCCTGTCGCTGGAGAACATCGCCAACAGCGACGCGCTGTATCACAACGCCGAACACACCATTCTCGTGACGCTCGTCGGCCAGGAGATCCTGCGCGGCAAGCACATGCGTGAGGGCGGCATCACGCCCGAGGACTGGCTGCGCTTCATCATCTCCCTTTTGTGCCACGACATCGGCTTCGTCAAGGGTGTCTGTCGAGCCGACCGGCGCGAGTCGAACGAGTACGCCACCGGCCAGGACGGCCAGGTTGCCACTCTGCCCGATGGTTGCTCCGACGCCAGCCTCAATCCGTATCACGTCGATCGCAGCAAGCTGTTCATCCGCGAGCGTTTTCATCAGCACAAGCTGATCGATCCCGACGTCATCTGTCGCAACATCGAGCTGACGCGCTTTCCGGTGCCGGCCGACGAGGACCACAAGGACACGACGAGCTTTCCCGGCCTGGTCCGGGCTGCCGACCTGATAGGCCAGCTCAGCGATCCGCGCTACCTGCGCAAGTCCGTCGCTCTCTACTACGAATTCGAGGAGTTGGGGCTGAACAAGGTGCTCGGCTACAAGAACCCCGGCGACCTGAAACGCAACTATCCGAAGTTCTACTGGCGCAGCGTCCACAACTATGTCAAGGACTCGCTGCGTTATCTCTCGGTGTCGCAGTTCGGCAAGCAGATCATCGCCAACCTGTATTCGCACGTCTTCGTCGTCGAACACGAAATGGTCGATGAGGGACAGTTTCGCCAGGAGTCTTTGACGCAGTCCTGACTAGTTCGTGAGGAACCGCGGGTCAAGGAGTTGCCGAAGCGACAGGGGCGGGTCGATATCGGCACGCCCCCGGAGCCGGATCGCGAGTGGTTTCCAAGAAAACAGCACGGGCCAGGACGATGGCCCTGGCCCGTGAATGATCCTGGTCAACTCGCTGGCCGCATCTCAGTGGTGGCCATGATGATGATGATGGTAGCCGCCCCCGTAGGTATAGCCGGGCGTGACGTAGTAGCCGGGGCTGGAGTAGACCGGACCGGAATACACATCGACGCCAGGACCGTAGGACGGGCCGGCGTAGACGCCCACGCTGGGGCCGGGGCTGACGTAGCCGCCGTATCCAGCCGCGTACGGGACCCCTGAGTATCCGTGGCCGTAGTAGTCGTCAGCGTATCCGCCGTGACCGCCGGAGTAGTAACCGCCGTGACCGCCGGAGTAGTAACCGCCATGACCGCTGGAGTAGTAGCCGCCGTGACCGCCGGAGTAGTAACCGCCATGACCGCTGGAGGAGTAGCCGCCGTGACCACCGGAGTAGCCGCCGTGACCACCGGAGTAGCCGCCGGTATGCTGGGCTGAGGCCGAGTTGGTGGTCGCGAACAGGGCGACCGCCGCCGCGATTGCTGTGATGATGGATCTCATAGTGTGTTCCTTGGGGCGAAAGCCGCTTGGGAGATTGGGGCGGGAGGCCTGCTTGGCTCGTCGCAGTCCTCCCTGTCCATTATACGCGGTCCGGTCCCGTACTTGCGCTGTCGCATGTCTTCCGCATCGATGCCCCGGAACCCAAAAGGGAGAGTGCGATCCTTGACGAATGTCAAGGGCGGGAAGCTCAATCAGCGGCTCGTTGCGGGGGTGGAAAAACGGCCAGGCCCGCGAGAGCATCTCGCGGGCCTGGCCGTGGGTCTCATCTCTCAGTATTCACACGATTCAATTGACGTCGATATGAACCTCGTAGCCCTCGTGACGCAGATGGTGGGCGACGTGGTCGGCCTCATGGCCGTTGTCGTACGTTCCATACAGGCGCCAGGGGTGATGGTGGTCGGGCCGGTACATCACGTCGTAGTGGGCGTGATGGCTGTGGCCGCGAGGCATGTCTTCGGCCCGCGCTTGCGGCAGGGCCGCTGTGGGGACCAGCAGGCCCAGACCCAGGACGCCGGACAGGATCAGCTTGCGTAACATCTCGTGCTCCTCTGTGTTTCAAGAGACCTGTTTTCCTCTTGCCGCCCGATGAACGAGCGGAAGGCCACAGCTTGCGCGCCGCCCTGACGGGAGTACACAAGGCCCATCAGAAACACCAGTCGTACGAGACCGCGACCAGCACCAAAGACAGGACAAGGATCCGCCTTTGCAGCTTTTCAAGCCAGGACCATATCACTCCTGTCATCGTCCCCCGAGGGGATTGAGGTTGATTTTTTCACCGAACAGTCCGATAATGCTAACAGGCGTGCAGAACCCAACTCTACTCAACGACATTCTCTATGATCCGTCTCGGGCTGGTAACCTATCTGGTGATCGCGACGTTTGCGGGGCCGCTCCTTTGCTGCTGCACGACCGCGCGCCTGGTTGCTGGCTTCGCCTCTCCGGCCAGTAGGGACCAAAGTCAGTCCAGACCAGCAAAGACGGGTTGCTGCCGTCATTCCTCGACCGCCCACAATGACAAGGCGCCCGCCGATAAGCATCAGCCGGACTGCCCGCAGTGTCCTGGCAAACAGGATTGTGTCCAGCCGGTCCTTTCCAATGCTGAACTCGATGGCTCGAACCTGGTGAATCTCCGTCCGCTTCCGTCTGACTGGGTTCTCCCGGCCCTTCTCGCGGACATCCAGTCGTCTCTCACGCTCAGCGCATTCCGCGCCGCTGCCGGAGACCTCTCGCTCTTGCCCTTCCTCTCCACTCGCGACATCCTCTTCCGCCTGCACATGCTGCGCTGCTAAGCCTCCCTCCTATCCGCAAGGGACGTTGCGCTGATTCCGCGCAATTCCTGTCCCTCCTCCGTAACTGATTGTCGCTGAGAGGTGTTCCGGCGTTTCTTATCGCCAGGATCGCGTCCCAGCTATTCACCGCCGACTCCTGAACTACCCAGTCCCGGTCCAGCTCACGGCCTGGGCTGATCCGAAAGGAAGTGTGTCTCATGGTGCGCAAGATTCTCTGCGGCGCTGCCGCCGTCACTTTTCTCGCCCTCGGTCTGGTCCTCATCAGCGGGTGCAGCCAGAGCAACGACAAGAAGGGTCCCTCCGGCGACGACAAGACGCCCGAAGCGAAGGGCAAGGGCGGCACTTTGGGTACGGACAAAAAGTTGGACAAGAAGGACGAGGAACACGCCCACAAGCCCGGCGCGCATGGGGGGATCATGGTGGAAATCGGCCGGGATCTCTATCACGCCGAGGCAGTGTTCGAGAAGGGCGGCGTGCTGCGCCTGTACACCCTCGGGGCCGACGAGACGAAGGTCATCGACGTTGAGAACCAGACGCTGACGGCCTACGCGAAGCTCGTCGAGGGCGGCATGGACTCCGAGTCGTTCGAGATGAAGGCCGTGACCCAGAGCGGCGACGCCCAGGGCAAGACCTCGCGGTTCTCCGGCCGGCTGCCGCGCGAAATGTGGGGCAAGAAGGTCGAGGTGACCATCCCGAGCATCCGCATCGCTGGGGACCGCTTCCGCATCGGCTTCTCGAACGCCACGGTCGCCCACGCCGAGGAGCAGATGCCGGGTGGACTGTCCGGCGAGGAGGAGACGAAGCTCTACCTGACGCCGGGCGGCAAGTACACCGAGGCGGACATCAAGGCCAACGAAAATAGGACCGCCTCGCAGAAGTTCAAGGGCGTCATGGCCTCACACGACCTCAAGCCGAAGGCCGGTGACAAGATTTGCCCCATCACGCTGACCAAGGCCAACCCGAAGTTCACCTGGGTCGTTGGCGGCAAAACCTATGAGTTCTGCTGCCCGCCCTGTGTCGATGAGTTCGTCCTTACGGCCAAGACCAAGCCGGAGGAGATCAAGGAGCCTGGAGACTTTGTGAAAAAGAAGTGACGCCCCCGGCATCCAGGGAGGAAGCGCAATGAGCAGGCATCCCAGGAAGAAGCGCCCGTGGACGGCATCAAGCAAGCGGCCAAAAAGGTGGCAAGTGGTCGCCGTCGTCAGCGGAGTCGGCCTCGTGACCGTTACGCTCCTCTACCTCTCCTTGTGGCCGGTCCCCGGAGGAGGAGAGCCTGAACCGGATCACGAGCATCCGGCAGCCCGGCACGGCGGCGTCCTCGTCCCGCTCGGCGACGGCGAGAGGCACTTTCACGTCGAGGCCGTCCTTGAAAAGGGCGGAACCTTGCGGTTGTACACGCTGCAAGAAGATGTCTCGCGCGTGCAGGAGGTGGACCGCCAGGTCCTGCATGCGACGGTCAAGGCCGCAGGCAACGGAGAGCGGTCTCTCGTGACGCTCGTGCCGTCCCCCCAGGCCGGAGATGATCCCGGCAAGACTTCGCAGTTTGTCGGCAGGCTGCCCCGTGAGTTGTGGGGGCAGGAACTGGTCGTCTCGATCCGTGCCCTGCGGCTGGGCGACCGGGAACATCCAGTCGAGTTCGCGACGAAGAGCCACGCCCACGATGGTGACGAGGAAGCGGAGGATGAGAAGAAGCTCTTCCTCAGTCCGGGCGGCAAGTATAGCGCGGCCGACATCAAGGCCAACGGGAACACGACGGCGTCGCGGAAGTATCGCGTTTTTCAGTCCCGGCACGACCTGAAGCCGAGCAAGGGCGACCGGATCTGTCCGGTGACCCTGACGAGGGCGAACTCGCAGTGTTCGTGGATCATCGCGGACGAGAAGCACCTGTTCTGCTGCCCGCCGTGCATCGGTGAGTTCGTCCGCACCGCGAAGGAACGCCCCGACGAGATCAAGGCAGCAACTGAGTACGTCCAGCATTGATTGAGGGGCGACAAGCTGTCTGTGTGGATCGCCCACGTTTCAAAGGAGAGAACGATGCGAAGAACAGCTGTTTCGATGATCCTGGCGGCCGTGAGCATGCTGTCCGCGCTGGCCCCGAGCAGCGCGGCGCAGACCGGCAACGCTACCGCCACCACGATTGCGGTCCCCGACATGCACTGCATGGGGTGCGCGAAGAAAATGGCGGCCCAGCTCTACCAGGTTCCGGGTGTCGCAAAGGTGCAGCCCGACGTGGCGGCGCTGCGATTGATCGTGACGCCACGCCCTGAGCAAGCGCCGTCGCCGAAGGGTCTCTGGGAAGCCGTCGAGAAGGCAGGCTATCGTCCGTCGCGGCTCGAAGGCCCGAGCGGGATCTACACCGCTAAACCGCAGTCCTGACCGTCTCGGCAGGGGACGCCCCTGCGTCCCCTGCCTTCTCGCTCTGGGGATTCCGAGTTCAGACAGGGAGACATCATGAAGAGACATCGGCGACTCTGGGCGGCAGCGGGGTGCTTCGGAGGGCTTACCCTGGCGGTGCTGATGATCGTTGTCCTCAGCGGCTGCTCATCGGGCCACAAGAAAGACGACGATCACGGCAAGGATGCGCAGATGAAGAAGGACGATGACGACCACAAGGACCACGGCAAGCACGGCGGTGATGCCGACATCAAGGCGGAGCGCGACAAGCTCTCTCCGCAGGACCGCAAGCTTGTGGATGAGCAGGACGCTTGTCCGATCGTGCCGGATAACCGGCTCGGCATCATGGGGCTGCCGATCAAGGTGACGCTCATGGGGCAAACGATCTTCGTCTGCTGTAAGGGCTGCGTGAAGAAAGCGGAGAGGAAGCCCGACGAGACGCTTGCCAAGGTAGCCGAGTTGAGAGCCCAGAACAAGGCTCCGGCGCCGAAGTGAGGGCCGGGCCTCAACAGGAACGGCGTATTCATTCGTGGACCAGGAAGAGGGGGGAAAGCATGACAAGAATGTTGCGCGGGAGTGCGGTGCTGGCCGGGTTCGTGGGGGCGGCGATCCTGCTCCAGACTGGCTGTTCCAGCACGAGAAGCGGGTGCGGAGGCGGCGGCTGCAATGGCGGTTGTTGCCGGAGCAAGGGGGCGGATTCGGCGAGCCTCGGGCAGTCACGACAGGAAGCCGAGGCGGTGGCCTACGCTGGCCAGAAGACCTGCCCGGTCACAGGTGAGGCCTTGGGGTCGATGGGTGCGCCCGTGCCGGTGACGGTCAAGGGACAGACCATCTACGTCTGCTGCGAGGATGCTCCAAGGAAGTGAGGAAGGACCCCGACGCCATCCTTGCCAAGGTGGCGGCGGAGCGAAGCGGCCGGCAAGGGCTGGCCGCTGGCGCGGTTTCGCGCTAAGCGTTTTCATGGAAGCCCCGAGCCGGCCTGGGTTGCGGGACCATCGTGCCCGCCAGCCGACCCCGAATCCAGGCGGCCGGGGTACTGTGACCGTGCTGATCGCGACACAAAGAGGCACGGCCACGACCACAAGCGTTCATCGTACCTGAGTCATCCCCAGTCGTCCTCTATCGTGAGGTTCCAATGCCGGCCCCACTCGTGAAGAAGGCTCCAGAGAGGCAGCGCCGCAGGGTCCGGTGGATTGCCTTGCTGCTGCTCGTCACCGCGGCTGCGTCCTGGCTGTGGGCGCACGAGGGACACAAGCCGCTGCCCAGCAGCGGCGCGGAGCCGATCAACGACGACAAGGGCAACCTGATCGGCTACACCCTCAACCGCAGGGCCCGCGAATCCCTTGCGGTCGAGACGGCCGAGATGCAACAGCAGCCCCTCGACGAACGGACTCTCGCTTACGCGACTCTGGTGACGCCCTGGCAGAACCACGCTTTCGCCACGTCGCGATTGCCAGGGCGGATCAGTCGGTTGCACGTTCGCCCCGGTCAATCGGTCGAGACAGGGCAGGTCCTCGCCGAAATTGACAGCCTGGAACTGGAGTCCTTGAAGGTCGAACTACTCCAGGCGACGAACGATCTCCGGCTTACCACCCAGGTCGTCGAGATGATGCGCTCTTCAGAGGGGACGATCCCCGGGCGGACACTGCTCGAAGCCGAGACGAAACTCCAGCAACTCCAGAACGGTCTGAGCGTCGCCCGCAGCAAGTGGAAGAGCCTCGGACTCAATCCACGCGATCTGGATCGGCTCCTGAAGGAGGGGAAGTCCTCCTCGCTGCGGCTGCCGATCCTCAGCCCCATCAAGGGTACGATCATCCATGCCGACCTGACAGTCGGCAAGATCGTCGATCCCTCGGAACATCTGTTCGAGATCGTCGATCTGTCCACGGTCTGGGCACGGATCGGCGTCCTCGAACGCGACATGCACAGGGTCTACGCCGGCCAGAAAGTCGAACTGTCGCTCACTGCCTATCCAGGCGAGGTCTTTCCCAGCACGGTCCAGATCAAGGGCCATCACCTCGATCCGAAGACCCACCTCAACACCGTCTGGGCCGAGTTCACCAACATGCCCGGCCAGCCGGCGCGACTGATGCCGGGGTTGTACGGTCAGGCACACTTGCTGTCGCCAGGAACTGCGAAGGGCTTCACGATTCCCGCCGAGGCGCTGGTCCGCGAGGGCGTCGAGCGCTACGTCCTGATCGAGACAGCCGCGGCGAGAGAGGCCTCTCAGTACCAGAAGGTCAACGTGTTCGTCGAACATCAGACCGGCGACCAGGTTCAGGTGCGCTCTCCTCAACTGCTCAAGGAATACAGGGTCGTGACGCGGGGGGCGCACGAGCTGGCTCCCTTCTTCACCCCCGGCGTACTGAAGGTCGGCGCGGAGGCCGCCCGCAACATCGGCGTGCGCGTCGAGTCCGCGCGCCGGCGTGAACTGGAGGAGGTGACCGAGGTCACCGGGCTGGTGGACGTGCAGTCCGACCACCGCGCCCTGGTCTCGTCGCAGCTTGGCGGAACCATTCAGAAGATCCGTATCGAGCGCGGGCAGGTGGTACGGGCCGGGGACATCCTGGCCGAAATTGCCAGTCTTGAGGTGCTGAACTTGCAGCTCGACCTGATCCGGGCCGACCTGGACGAGCGGCTGTTCGAGGAAACGTACACCCGGCAGAAAGAGGCAAGAGACGTCATTCCGAAGCGCCAGCTCCTGGAGACGGAATCGCGCCTCAACGCGGCCCGGATTCAACGCGACGGCCTGAAGCAGAAGCTGGAGTCGGTCGGCCTCTCTCCCGAGCAAATCAAGAATGTTCTGGCCCGCGGAGAACCGCTCCCGGCCGTCCCGGTCCGCGCCACCATTGCCGGGGAGGTCGTCCGCTTCGACCGAACGCTCGGACAGGCGATCAAGCCGGACGAGTCCCTGTTCGAGGTCCACGATCTGTCGCGGCCCTGGGTGCAGGGGTATGTGTCTCCCAACCAGGTTTCGCGCGTCCGCATCGGGCAGCGCGCGCGGGTGCGGCTGGCTGCCGATCCCGGCTTCCTCGCGGAAGGGACGGTGATTCGCAGCAGCCAGATCCTCGGAGAGGAGAGCCGGTCGCTGTCCATCTGGGTCGAACTGGACCGCTACCCCGAGCAGCCCCTGTTGCACAATCAGCTTGTCGGCCTGACACTGATCAACAAGCACGGGCCGCTGCGCCTCGCGGTCCCTCGCTCGGCCGTCGTCCGTGAGGGGACGCGCTCCTTCGTGTTCGTCTGGCGGCCCGAGGACCTGTCTCGCCTGGTGGCGCGAACAGCCGGAGTTGCCGCCTCGCCGCTCGGCGGTCCCTTGCTGGCCGGCGTCTCCAGCCAGGTCAGCGCTCGCGCCAGTCCGGAAGGCGTCTATGATCGGCGGCTCGTCGAGACGAAGGGCGAGACGGAGTACGCCGATGACCGCTTCGTCGAGATCACGGGCGGGCTTCTGCCCGGAGAAGACATCGCTGTCTTGGGTGTCGCGGAATTGCAGACGGCTTTCGCCTCGCTCCGGTAAGGGGAACCATGCTCAACCACGTCATCGCCTTCTCCCTGAAAAACCGGGCGGTTGTCCTCCTGGCGGCCATCGTCCTCATGGGCGTCGGGGCCTACCAGCTCACCACCATGCCGGTTGACGTCTTTCCCGACCTGAACCGGCCCACGGTCTCTGTCCTGACTGAAGCTCCCGGACTGGCCCCAGAAGAGGTCGAGACACTGGTCACGCGGCCCATCGAGTTCCTGCTCAACGGCGCGACCGGCGTCCAGCGCGTCCGCTCGGCCTCGGGGATCGGCCTCTCGATCGTCTGGGTCGAGTTCGAGTGGGGGACGGACATTTACCGCGACCGACAGATCGTCTCCGAGAAACTCCAGCAGGCTCGGGAGCGACTGCCGAAGGACGTCAACCCCCAGATGGCCCCCATTTCATCCATCATGGGCGAGATCATGCTCATCGGCGTGCGCCCCACGGAGGAGCCGCAGGACGCTGACGCGAGCCTCCGGAAGCAGATGGCGCTGCGGACCTACGCCGAGTTCACGATCCGCAACCGGCTCCTGGCGGTCGAGGGTGTCTCGCAGGTGACGGTGATGGGCGGCGTGATGAAGCAGTACCAGATCCTCACCTCGCCGGAAAAACTGGCGGCGGAGGGGGTGACGCTGCAACAGCTCATCGAGGCCGCCGAGAAGGCCAACGTCATCGCCGGCGGCGGCATCATGCAGCGGCGAACGAAGGAGTACCTGATCCGCATCAGCGGGCAGGGACTGCGACCCGAGGAGATCGGCGAGACGACGGTGACGTGGCGCGACAAGCGCGCCGTCAAGATCAAGGACGTTGCCGAGGTGCGGTACGCTGGGCCGATTCGGCGCGGCGACGGCAGCGTGCGCGTCAAGGAAGACGGCGCGGTCAAGGGAGGCCCGGCCGTCATCCTCACCGTCCAGAAACAACCCAACGCGAACACACTCGAACTGGATCCGCGCATCGAGAAGGCGCTCGACCAACTCCAGTCCGACCTGCCGCCCGAGTTGAAGGACGTGAAGATCGAGAAACGTATTTTCCGCCAGGCGGAATTTATCGGCACCTCGGTCGATAACGTCGTCGAGGCGATCCGCGACGGGACCATCTGGGTCTTCGTCATCCTGTTCCTCTTCCTGTGGAACCTGCGCACGAGCGCTATCACCTTGACGGCGATCCCCCTGTCGATTGTGACGACGGCCCTTGTGTTCCGCTGGCTGGGCATCTCCATCAACACGATGACGCTCGGAGGCATCGCCGTCGCCGTCGGCGAACTGGTCGATGACGCCGTGGTGGACATCGAGAACATCTTCCGCCGGCTCAAGGAGAACAAACTCAAGCCAAGGCCCGAGCCGGCCCTGAAGGTGATCTTCGAGGCATCGAGCGAGGTGCGCAACTCCATCGTCTACGCCACGCTCATCGTCTGCGTCGTGGTGCTGCCGCTGTTCTTCCTGTCCGGGCTGGAAGGCCGGATGTTCGCCCCCCTGGCGCTGGCCTACCTGGTCTCGCTACTGGCTTCGCTGATCGTATCGGCGACCGTGACTCCGGTTCTGGCCTCGTACCTGCTTCCGAAGGCCCGCTTCATGGAGAAGAAGGGCGATCCCTTCCTCCTACGCTGGCTCAAGCGCGGCGATGAGAAGGTGCTGCGCTGGGGGCTGCGGCATCCCATCCTGATCATCGTCCTGGTGATCGTCTTCGCCGTCGGCTCCAAGCTGGCGATCTTCGGGATGGGGTCGCAGTTCATGCCCGACTTCAACGAGGGGACGCTGACGATCAACGTCAGCACCACGCCGGGGACGAGCCTGCAAGAGAGCGACCGCATCGCGGCCGGCATCGGCGAGACCCTGCTGCAAGTCCGGGAGGTGCTGGCCGTCTCGCGGCGCACCGGCCGGGCCGAGGGGGACGAACACGCGGAGGGCGTCAACTCGTCGGAAATCGACGTGCGACTGGTCGAGCATCGTCAGCCCAGGCCGGGCTGGGGCAATGCCTGCCTGCGGGCCATCCCCGGTCTGCACGTCCTTGGCACCGACAAGGTGGGCCGGCCGCCCGAGGAGGTGCTGGCGGACATCCGTGAGCGCATTTCCAGCGTGCCAAACGTGAAGATCAACATCGGCCAGCCGATCTCGCACCGTCTCGACCACATCATGTCCGGCGTTCGCGCCCAGGTCGCGGTGAAGGTATTCGGCCCGGACCTGACCGAACTCCGCAAGACGGCGCAGGACGTCGAGGCGAAGATGAGCGAGGTCAAGGGTGTTGTCGATTTACAGATCGAACCACAGGTGGAGATCCCCCAACTCCAGTTGCGGGTCGATCACAAGAAGGCCGCCGTCTACGGACTTGCCCCTGGGGACGTCGCCCAACTCCTCGAAGCAGCCTACAAGGGCCGAACCGTTTCCATTGTGCTGGACAAGGAACGCTACTTCGATCTCGTCGTCTGGTACGACGAGAAAGCGCGGAACGATCCGGGCCTGATGGCGAAAACGATCCTTGACACGCCGTCGGGCCGCAAGGTCGCCCTCGATCAGGTCGCGCAGGTCCTCGACACGACCGGCCCGAACACGCTCAATCACGAGTTCGTCCAGCGGCGGATCGTCGTTGCCTGTAACGTCCAGGGACGCGACCTGGGGAGCGTCGTGATCGACATCCAGCGCGCTCTTGAACCTATCGAACGTGACCTGCACAAACTGCAAGGCGACTACCGGATCGAGTACGGCGGGCAGTTCGAGGCCAATCGGCAGGCCAACACGCGCCTGTTGGTGTTGGGGACGCTGGCCGTCGTCGTCGTGTTCCTCCTCCTGTGGAAGTGCCTCGATTCCTGGCGGGCCGCCGCTCAGGTGCTGCTGGTCAACATCCCGCTGGCAGCGGTAGGCTCGGTGATCGCGCTCTTGATCTTCAACCGACCCGATCCGGACAAGCTCGCCGCCGCGCCGTGGTGGAAGTGGCCGGAAATCTGGTGCGGGGCAACGACGCTGTCGGTGGCGCACTGGGTGGGGTTCATCGCGCTGCTGGGGATCGTCAGCCGCAACGGCATCATGATGCTGTCGCACTACGTCTACCTGATGAAGCACGAGGGCGAGAAGTTCGACGAGAAGATGATCGTTCGCGGTAGCCTGGAGCGGCTGGCCCCGGTGCTGATGACGGCGGCGGTGACGATCATCGGCCTGATCCCGCTGGCGCTGGGGGCAGGGGAGAAGGGCAAGGAGATCCTGCACCCGCTTGCGATCGTCGTCATCGGCGGCCTGCTGGACTCGACGCTCATGGACCAGATCGTGACGCCGGTCGTCTTCTACTACTTCGGCCGCAAGGTCTACCAGCCTGCCGAGGCGGGACCGAACGGCCAGACCGATGCCGAGTGGAACGACGATTGGCTGAACGGACACGGTCGACGCGAAGAGGGTGTCTCGCCGCCTGCAGCCGCTCCGGCGAGAGCAGCGGTTGGCACAGAATCAGCAAGTGGGAATGGAAAGGGGTGAGGCCAGCACAACCGCGGTCATGGGCATTTTCACAGGGTGTCGGCTGGTATAAGCACCACTGACCGCTGCTTGGAAGGTCGGGCTGTCCCATGACCGGAGGAAGATGTAGACAGGCCGGGATGAAGACTGCCTGTCTGGTACGCGAGGTGACACTCGGGCTCAAGCGGCTGCTGGACCAGGCATACGGGCGGGCTGACGATCCAGTACGGAGCAGTGCAGAGGGCAAGTGCCTCCATAACCCTCACTGATAGCCCCGGATCAAAGTATCACCACGCCGTCCCGGTCCTGTGGTGGCTGGCTGATGGCGGTCCTGGATCAAATCTGACAGGCTCTAGTCCTTCGAGCCGGGATATCTCCTCTCTCTCTTGCTCCCTATAATTGTTGTGGCGGCGTGCTGCTGATGAGGCGAGCGTGCCTCTCTTATTTCTATCCTTGTTTTGATGCAAGAAGGAATCAATGATGATGAATCAGCAAGTTCAGCAGGTAAGCCAGAGGAGCCAGGCACGGAAAGCGTTTCTTGTCGCTGCCCCAGGGCAGGATGCGCACGCCCAAACTGTGGCTCATCTCGCGAGCGCGAACCAGGACATCGACGCTCTTCTCCAGGAGGCAACCCGACTGAACGAATTGGTGAAAGAGCGGCTGAGATAGCTGCTGGAAGTCCAGCAAGCTCACGGTAACACCGTACGAGAATTGGCTGGGTGTCGCGCGGAATTGCGTGATTGCCGGAATGCGGTGTCGAGATTGTACAGGAAACTGGACAAGGCGAGGACGATCATCAGCCTTTTCGAGATCGCGGTGTTTACGCCGGAAGAGAGAGAGAGTTGATCTCTGATGTCATGAAGCATTAGTCCGACAAAAAGAGCTAGCCTTTCATTCCGAAACCGGGCCAGGGCCATCAACCCTGGCCCGGTTTGTTTTGCAACGTCTTGTACTTCCCCAGGCTGCGTGCCAAGATGGCGGCAAGACATGCCATCGGCCAGTCAGCTACTCGGGAGGTCTCTCATGAGCCATTTCTTCGCGAAACGCCTTGTTCGGGGTCGTCTGCTTCCTCTTGCTGACCATCGGGTGCAGCAGCAAATCCAGCCGCACGGACGCCAGCGACCAGGACAATGATACACGCGCCGAAGCAATCGAGACCGAGAAGCCAGACAAACCGGGCACGAATGACCAGAACAAGCCAACGGAGGCGGGGCCTGAGATTGACGGCAAGACTCTGGGCGCCTGGTTCGTTCAGTCGGACGACTTCGCCCCTGCCGTCGGCAGTCACCGCGCCGCGGCGGATCTCATGGCCGATGGACACGTCGCCCAGGTCGCCGACGCGGAGGGTCACGCCATCCCTGGCCCTCACGACAATGCCCTTGACCAGTTCTGGCGGCAGGCCGAGGAACCGGAGGCGGACATTCAAGTCCTGCGCGTTCATGCCCTTATAGTCCTCGGCCCGCACCGCCAGGCCGAAGTTGACCAGCGCCTGCT